>JAUXGY010000223.1 GCA_030621805.1 Kiritimatiellales bacterium
CCCGCTTTTGTAAGTGAAATGCGTTCGAGCTTTGCCTACTATCGGCGACCTAAACAACCAAGGAGATACGAATGATTGGCCTACTTATACTACTCGGAATTATTGTGTTGCTGGCGATCTTTTTCATCGGCGGCTACAATAAACTGGTGCTGTTGCGCAACCGCCTTAAGAATGCGTTTGCTCAGATCGATGTGCAGCTAAAACGCCGCTACGACCTGATTCCCAACCTCGTCGAAACTGCCAAGGGCTACATGAAGCACGAGCGCGAAACGCTTGAAGCCGTCATCCAGGCGCGCAACCAGGCCGCCTCCGCCGGAAAGCTCGCCGCGCAGAACCCGGCCGACGGGCAGGCGATGGCCGGGCTGATGGGTGCGGAAGGTGCTTTGACCGGCGCGCTCGGCAAGCTCTTCGCCCTTTCGGAATCGTACCCGGATCTCAAGGCCAACCAAAACATGATGCAGCTGACCGAGGAACTGACCTCGACCGAAAATAAGATTTCGTTCGCGCGGCAGGCCTACAATGACGCCGTCCCCGTCTACAACACCGGACGCGAAACCTTCCCCGTGAACATTGTCGAGAATATGTTCAACTTTGCCGCCGCCACTCTCTTCGAGATCGAAAACAAAGCCGAGCGCGAAGCCGTGAAAGTCAGCTTTGACTAACTGAAAGATGAAACCTGGAATGTGATTCGGACTGCCTTCAGGTTTCACATTTCAAGTTTCACTCCTCCTCCCATGGATTTCTTTGCCCAACAAGACCGCGCCCGCCGGAAGACCGGAGTGCTGTTGTTCTACTTCAGCGCGGCGGTAGCCATCACCATCCTGCTCGTCTATCTGCTTCCGGTCATAGGATGGTATGTCTACCAGAGCAACTATGGTCCGAGGGAGATCCAGCACACCTTGACGTGGTGGCACCCCGAGCTCTTCTTTCTGGTGTGCGGCGCCACGCTGATCGTGGTTCTCTGCGGAGCCGCCTTTAAGATTTCGCAGCTACGTCGGGGCGGCGGCGAAAGCGTCGCCACCATGCTCGGCGGGCGGCAGGTCTATCCCGACACCGCCGACTTTTTCGAGAAGCGTCTGCGCAACGTCGTCGAAGAAATGGCGATTGCCTCCGGCATTCCCGTCCCCCCCGTCTACCTCCTCCCGAAAGAAAACGGCATCAACGCCTTCGCGGCGGGGTTCTCGCCGGCCGACTCCGTCGTGGCCGTCACCTACGGCACCATGACCGGCCTAACGCGCGAGGAGCTCCAAGGCGTGATTGCCCACGAGTTTAGCCACATCCTCAATAGCGACACGCGCATGAACATTAACCTGATGGGGATCATCTACGGCTTGGTGATCATTGGCATCACGGGTCGGGTCATCCTCGAGTTTTCGCTCCACAGCTCCGGGCGGCGCTCCTCCAGAAACGACTCTGGAAAAATCGTGGTCTTTGCCATTGCTGCCGGACTGATCCTCTGGGTGATCGGCTCCTGCGGCATGCTCTTCGGCAAGCTGATCAAGGCCTCTATCTCGCGCTCGCGCGAACGGTTGGCCGATGCCTCCGCCGTACAGTTTACCCGCAATCCCGCCGGCCTCGCCGCCGCACTGAAAAAGATTGGCGGCCTCTCCCATGGCTCGCGCATTCGATCGCCCAACGCCGCGCAAGCCAGCCACATGTTTTTCGGTAACGGGGTACGCAGCTCCTCCTTCAGCACCCATCCGCCGCTGGCCGAGCGCGTCCGCTGGCTCGAACCCACCTTTGATGGCACCTTCCCAACCGTCACCTCCGAAGACCTGCGCGCACAACTCGCCCGCTTCGAAGGCGCCCCGCTGGAAAAGAAAACGAAAGGGCCGGACATGGTCGACCTCTTCACCGATCCCGGAAAACTCGCCGTCACCGCCACCATTCTCGATGCGGCAACCCCGCCACAATTCAGGCCCAACAATCCCGAGGCGCTGATCGACTCCATCGGTGCGCCGATGGAGCGCCACGCCGATGCCGCCAAGGCTCTCATCGCCTCCATCCCCGAACGGGCCAAGGAACATGCCCGAGACCCCTACGGCGCACGGATGCTCGTCTACTTCCTCCTGCTCGACTCCGACGAAACCATCCGCGGCAAGCAGATGGCCATCGTCAAGGAGCAGGCCGAACCCGAGGTGTTTCAAACCCTCGAAAAAGCGATTCCCAACCTCGGCCAGATCCAGCCACAAATGCGCCTGCCGATCATCGACCTTGCCATCCCCGCGCTTCGCTTTCTTTCAAAAGGCCAATACGCCGCCTTCCGCACCATCGTCAAGGCGCTTACCGATGCCGATGAACAGATCGACATTTTCGAGTATGCCCTCCAGCGCGTCCTCGTCTGCCACCTCGACCCCATGTTCAGCGACACGCCAAAACGCCGCGCCGCCAACTACTACGCCATCCGCGGGCTGGAAAAAGAGACCTCCACCGTTCTCTCCGTCCTCGCATGGAAAGGGCACGACTCCGACTCTGAAACCGCCGCCGCCTTCCAATCTGCCGCCGAAAAGATCACCGCGCCCAAAGCTGTCTTTGAATTGCAACCCGAATCCGAATGCACGTGGGAAGCCCTCGATGCCGCGCTCGACAAATTGGCTGAAGGTTCTTTCAAGGTAAAGAAATGGCTCCTCGGTGCCGCGCTGGCTTGCTTGATGCATGACCGCGAGATCACCGTCGAGGAAGTCGAGCTCTTCCGCGCCATCGCGGACACTCTCGGCTGTCCCGTCCCTCCTTGGGTTGTGCCGTCGGAAGCTGTGGCTACGGTTTCTTGAACTCCCCGTTCTTCAGACGGGCACAGTAGCGTTTGGTTTCGCGGGCGACTACGCCGGAGAGTAGGAGCAGGCCAATGAGGTTGGGGATGGCCATGAGTGCATTGAGAATGTCGGTAATCGTCCAGATTACTCGCAACCCGCCGACGGCTCCCACGGTGATGGCGGATACAAAAACCCAGCGGTAGATGGGAATGGCTTTTTCGCCAAAGAGATATTCCGCGCAACGGTCGCCATAATAGGACCATGCAATCATGGTGGAGTAGGCAAAAAAGATCAGGCCGATTCCCACGAGATAGTGTCCATACCCGTAGAGGCCCTTTTCGAAGGCAAAGGCGGTCATGGCCGCACCGTCCAGGTCGCTTTGATGGGCTCCTGTCACTAAAATAACCAAAGCGGTGATGGTGCAGATAATCAGCGTATCAATGAGCGGGCCGAGCATAGCCACGGTCCCTTCGCGCACCGGCTCGTTGGTCTTCACGGCGGCATGGGCAATGGGGGCCGAGCCAAGGCCGGACTCATTGGACAGTACGCCACGCGCCACGCCGTATCGGATGGCTTGTGAAATAGCAATTCCCGCTACGCCTCCACCAGCAGCATATGGGTTGAAAGCATGGTTTAAAATGAGCTGAAAGGCGGCGGGGATGGCGTCTACATTTAGAATCAGGATAACGACTGCGCCGATCACGTAGAAAGAGCACATGAATGGAACCACCACACCGGCCACGTTGGCAATGCGCTTAATGCCCCCTAAAATGACGGTGCCTGTCAGGACGGAGAGGAGCAGGCCGGCCGCTAGGCTGAGCCAGGAAATGGTAAAGCCTTCCCAAAGCGTGAACCCACCGCGCCCGACCGCATCGGGCAAGAGATAGTCCAAGCCGCTGATGACCGAGTTGGCTTGAATCATATTGCCGGTGCCGATCGAGGCTCCGATGCCAAAAAACGCAAATGCACCGCCTAGAAAAAGGCCTAGTTTTTTATTTTTTAAGCCGAGAGAGAGGAAATACATCGGCCCGCCGCTGGCTGATCCATCGGCGTGAATTTTACGGTATTTAACGGCCAGAGTGCAGGACGTGAACTTCGTGGCCATGCCAACCATGGCGGTGATCCACATCCAGAAAATAGCACCGGGTCCACCGAGCACAATCGCGGTGGCAACGCCGGCAATATTCCCCGTTCCGATCGTGGCCGAGAGAGCCGTGGCCAGCGCTTTGAAGTGCGAGATATCGCCGCTCTCCTCCGGCTGGTCATATTTCCCAAAAATGCAGGCGATGGCATGGACGAGGTGGCGGATCTGAACGAAAAGCAATCGGATGGTCAGGAACAGTCCCGTGCCGACGAGCATTGAAATGGTAAAC
>JAUXGY010000224.1 GCA_030621805.1 Kiritimatiellales bacterium
TCATTGCCCTCGATCCTGAATCCGACATGGCCACCGGTGCTCGCCGCCAGTTGGAATCCGACTACAAACGGGCGCGGTAGCCCCCTCAACTATGTCCGTTCGAAGCGGGCAACGCTTTCGACGTGGTTGGTCTGCGGGAACATGTCGACGGGCTGGCAGGAGACGAGTTGATATTGTCCCTCTTCGCAGAGCATCTGGCCGTCGCGTGCGAGTGAGGCGGGGTTGCAACTGACGTAGATGAGGGTGGGCGGTGCAATCTTTTTCAGCATTTTGACGGCGCGGGGATTCATTCCGGCGCGGGGGGGATCGGTGATGATGACGTCGGGATGGCCAAAGTTGCGCATGTCGTCTTCGATCAGTTTGATGTCCTTGAGATCGAGCTGGATGAATTCGCAGTTTTCGACGTTGTGGCGTGTGGCGTTTTCGCGGGCGTCGTTCACCGAGCTTTCGACGAGCTCGACGCCGAGGACTTTCTTGCAGTGCCCGGAGGCGAAGAGGGCGATGGAGCCGGTGCCGCAGAAGAGGTCGTAGACCACGTCGCTGGATTTGAGCTGAGCCATTTCAAGAATGAGGGTGTACAGCGTTTCGGCTTGGGCGGTGTTGGTTTGGAAGAAGGAGTTGGCGGAGATGCGGTAGGTGTAGTCGCCGAGGCGGTCGGTGATGAAGCCGGGGCCGTGGAGCACAAATTCCTTTTCACCAAAGCTGGCGGTGTTTTTGGCGGTGGTGGTGTTGTTGACGAAGGTGGTCAGCCGGTCGCCGAGCGCGGCCACGAGATCGGTGCAAAGTTCCTGCATAAGCTCGGGCTTGTGGGTGGAGGTGATGAGGTTGACCATAAAGTCGCCGGTGTGGCCGCCCTGCCGCACCATCAGGTTGCGTAGCTCGCCGGTGTGCGAGCGGGTGGAGTAGATCGGGAGTTCTTTCTTGTGATGCAAGCAGAAGGCGCGGGTGGTGTTGAGCGCAAGGTTCATGGCCTCGGTGGAGAGGTCGCAGTGGTCGAGGTCGATGGCTTTGGCGTAGCAACCGGGGGCGTGGAAGCCGAGGGCGAAGTCGAGCGGTTTTTTAACACTCGCTGCGCTTAAGGCACTAAGATCACCAAGCTTTGAGTTCTTTGTGTCTTGGTGTTTAATCTCTTCTGGAGAGAGGTAGCGCAGGTCGGTGAAGGAAAAGTCCATCTTGTTGCGGTAGCCAAAGAGTTCCGGGGCGGGGCGGCAGGGTTCGCACTCAACGTCGGAAAAACCACCGATGTGTTTGAGGGCGTCTTGCACCTGTTTTTGCTTGAGGCGCAGTTGTTCGGAATAGTCCATGTGCTGCCATTTGCAGCCCCCGCAGAGGCCGAAGTAGGGGCAGATCGGGTCGATTCGGTGGGGCGAGGGTTTGACGAGTTTGCGGAAGCGAGAGACGAGGTATTTCTTCTTGATCTTGAAAATTTCCGCCATCACGGTGTCGCCCACCGCCGCGGTTCCTTGCACAAAGATGCTCATGCCATCGTTGAGCCGCCCGAAGCATTGGTTCTTGTCGCCCAGATCGAGAATCTCGACCTCCACCATCTGTTTCTTTTTATACATAGGGCGGGCAGGGTAGGGCAGACCTCCGGCAGTTGCAAAATTATTTTGCGTTCCGGTTGGCTTTCGCGGGACGATAAACGTGTAAGGGTTTGCGAGCGAGGCGCTCCCTCAACGATTAGTTTTTTGATATAGTATACTATATAAAATACCCATTAAATGGCCATATATCGTTAAAAATATATAGAATACTATATCAAAAATAAAGGGTGTAAAATAGGATTTTAGGTTGGTTAGGCGGCAATATGCTTGGTCAGTCTCGCGTCTGCCAAGCTCGTCGCCTCTCCAGAATCTGCTTCATTTGATCGATTTGTCCAAATCTTGTGAATCCCTTTGATTTGGCTGGGTGGATTCTTCTATATTCCTCGGATGGCAAAAACAAAGAGAGAAGAGTCGGTTCGTTCGGGCTGGCGGGAGATTGCTGGAATTCTGACGGGGACGTTGGGTCTGATGCTGTTACTGGGTGTTTTATCATACGATCCGGCGGATATCAGCCTGTTCAGTAATCAGCCGAATTCGCATAACTGGATTGGCCCGTTTGGTGCGCGCACAGCGTATGCGGCCTTTATGTATTTCGGCGTGGCGGGATATCTGATTCCTTTTTGCATTCTCTGGATTGGTGTGTCGGAGGTGATGTGGTCGGCGCGGAAGATCTACCCCCGCTTTCTCTGGTTTTTGCTGGCTCTGTTTTGTCTGTCGGGATTGCTCGATATGCAGCACGTCTGGTTTGGCACGGTGGAACGCCTGAACATTGGCAGCCCCGGAGGGCTGATGGGCGAGATGCTTGCGCAGCGGACACTCGGCTATTGGATCGGTCATGCGGGTGCGGGTATTGTTTTTGTGGTTTTGTTTCTTATTGCGACCATTCGCATGTTCGATCTGCATATCATTGATTTAAGTAAGCGGCTGTGGGAATGGATCAAAACCCTTAAGATGGAAAAGCCGACTCCGGAGGAAATCGTTGCTCCGTCGGAAAAGCCAAAGCGCAAGCGCGCTCCTCGTAAGCCGAAGGCCAAGCCCGAGGCGAAGGAAGAGGTGGATATCCAGCAGATGGTGGCCGCGCAACAGGCGGCGTTGAAACCCAAGCCCGTGGCGGAAAAGCCGAAGCCTGTGAAACCCGTCAAACCCAAGCCGGATACGCCGAAGGAATTTCCCCAAATCGATGGGAAAACCCACGCGAATTATCAGCTTCCATCGCTAGATTTGCTTGATCCCGCTGTCCATCAAGGCAAGGGCATGTCGCCCAACGAAATTGCAGATACCGCTCAGGTGCTGCAAAGCTCGTTGGAAGAGTTTGGCGTGGAGGCCAAGGTGACGGGCGTGCAGCAGGGGCCGGTGGTGACGTGCTACGAAATCGAACCTGCTCCCGGCGTGCGGGTCGAGCGCATCAAGGGGCTGGCCGATAACCTTGCGCTGAAAATGCATGCGGAGAGCATTCGTATCCAGGCACCGATTCCCGGCAAAGGGGTGTGCGGTGTTGAAATCCCGAACTCGACCCGTCAGTCGGTCTTTTTCCGTGAACTAATTGAAGACCCCGCGTTCCACTCGGGCAAATATGAACTGCCGCTGGCGCTGGGCAAAGATGTGAGCGGCAACCTGCTGATTTCCGATCTGGCCAAAATGCCGCACATGCTGATTGCCGGCGCAACCGGGGCGGGCAAGTCCGTCTGCATGAATTCCATTCTGACGGGTTTGTTGATGCGTTGCTCGCCGGACGAGCTCCGGCTGATCCTGGTTGACCCAAAGACCGTAGAGTTTCGTGACTATAGCAATCTTCCGCATCTGGTCGTTCCCGTCATCACCAACGCCAAGAAGGTGGCGCTGGGTCTGAAGTGGGCGATCGACGAAATGGAGCGTCGTTTCAAATGGTTCAACCAAGCCGGTGTGCGCGACCTCCCCGGCTTTAATGCAAGGATCGTTGAAAAACAGACCGACATGTTCGGGGCCGAAGCGGCGGACGGGCAGGAGGCTAAAAAGGACACGATCCCGGAAAAACTGCCCTACATCGTTATTGTGGTCGATGAGCTGGCCGACCTGATGCACGTTGCCCAGGCGGAGATCGAGGCGGGCATTGCCCGGCTGGCCGCAAAATCACGGGCGGCAGGCATCCATATGATTCTGGCCACACAACGTCCGGATGTGAAGGTGATCACCGGCACCATCAAGGCCAACTTCCCGGTGCGTATTGCCTTTAAGGTGACGGCAAAGGTCGACAGCCGAACGATTCTCGACCGTATGGGCGCCGACACGCTCCTCGGAAAAGGCGACCTGCTGTTCCTTCCGCCCGGATCAGACAAGCTGATTCGCTCGCAGGGGGCATTCGCCAGCGACGAAGAGATCAAGCGGGTCACCAACTTCTGCAAGGAGCAGGGCAAACCCGAGTTCATTGCCGAGATCCACGAGAAGATCGAGCGGAAGGATACCGACCTGCCCGATATGGACAGCGGCGAGGACGACGAGATCCTCGAACAGGCGATCGAGGTGATCCGCCAAACCAAGCGCGCCTCCACC
>JAUXGY010000234.1 GCA_030621805.1 Kiritimatiellales bacterium
CTTGTCTTCCTAAGACCGCTTGGCCTCCGACTTGGCTTAACCTCATCAAAGGAGAAAATGAAAACAAAGACAGGTATAGTTAAAGACAACGGAAGTGTGAGTGGGTTTATTAGGGCTCAGTTAGAAACAGCGAAGCACATAACAGGAGATGATCTCTCTTATGTGATGAAAGAAAACCCGATCGATGTGGTTCCTGTCCCGTCGATCAGTCTTCAATGGTTGCTTAACTCCAATGGATGGCCCTTAGGAATGGCAACATCTTGCACGGGTGCTGCGAAGACGTTCAAGTCCTCCTTTTCATCCGAGTTGGCTTCATGGTTTATGAGCCGAGGAGGACTCTCGAGTATTATTGATACGAAATATATGCAGGCAGGACGGGCGATGAATAGAGTATTTGAAGTTGTCGAGGATATCGAAAAGTATGTAGAGGCTGGCCAGTATCAGATATCCTTGGCTTCAACGCCGGACGAGTGGGAGAAATTATTGGTAGAGTTTGCAACCCTTAGGGAGAAATGGTTCAAGACCGGGGACAGGATGCCATTATGCGCTCTCTCGGTCATTGACTCCGTTCCGGTGGATGATGATGCCATTGCTGCCCGCTTATGTACATTATCGGATCAACTGGTCGGGTGGCCCGTGTGTATGCATACGGTGCGTGAGCAACCTGATCGAAAGGGTAGGTTGTCAGGCGAAGAGGGTATGGGCGCTGTCGGATTTTCCTCTTTGGATCTCTTGTTTTCGGAAGGAGGAACCTCTGCCTATAACTCGGCATGTTCCAAGAAACCAAAATATGGAAGAAAAGGCCATATTATCGGGATTGAGGTACGACACTCAGCAATTGGTCCGGAGGGTAAAGAGCAGAGGATCGATGTGCCAGTACTCTACAAGGGTGTGATCAATAACGGTACGGGACGCAAGGAGAGGAAGGTTTATTTTGATTGGGGTGCGGCGGATGCGCATTGTCTGAAGAACAAAGCAATGCAGATTAAAGACACAATGGACATCAATGTGGTATGTGTAAAGGGGATGGGGGATTGTTATTGGAGTGAGGCCCTTGGAGTGCCGGAAACACATCCTATGATGGCCTCTTTTTTTGGACTCTTAGTGCAGTCTAACGACAAGATTATGAGAGGCCTGCGCAACGACCTATACATTGCCGAAAACGAAGAGTGGGCTCCAGTCTAACGCATCCTTTAAATAACCGGATTTCCTCCTCTTATTGGAGGAAAAACCGGCGGGTTATTGGGTGGCCTTAATGCGATCCGTAACTTCCAGGCTCGTTGTGGGCGGGTTCCAGATGAGAATGGGGCGGAATCCGAGATAGTTGAGTTTGTAGTCGGGGGTGTGGTAGTAGCGGTTGGCGGAGCGGCAGGCGCGCGCCGAGTAGTGCCAGCTTCCGCCGCGCACGATCCGGTAGCCGCCGTTGCGGCGGCGATAGGTGGTTCCTTTTTCACCCCACTGTGTGCGGTCCATCCCGTATTCGTCGGGGGCCAAGCCACGTTGCGATCCATCGGTGGGCGCATGGTCATAGTTGGCGTACCAAGAGTCCGCGCACCATTCCCACACATTGCCGTGCATGTCGTACAGACCCCACGCATTGGGATTTTTGAGCCCCACCGGGTTGGTTCGATCCGAACTGTTTTTATTGTACCAACCCATCGAATCGATCTTCTCCGCGAATTCACCAGTGGATCCTGCGCGGCAGGCATATTCCCACTCCGCTTCCGTGGGCAGAGTATATTCATAGCCCTCTGGCAGACGGCCATCTCTTCGCTCTTTCTGCGTCAACCACTTGCAGAATCCCGAGGCCTCGTGCCAGCTGATTCCGCACACGGGGTCCGTCGCGCCCATCGGCATCGGAACCCCTTTTCTCTTAAGAACCTTCCCTGGTTTTTTGTACTGCTCGTATTGCTGGTTGGTTACTTCGGTCTTGGCCATCCAGAAGGGCCTGGAGAAGGAAACCCTATGCACGGGCTGCTCGTCCTCCTCCCCATCGTTCGACCCCATCATGAAATCCCCAACGGGGATCGGCTCAAATTCCATGGTCACACTGTTTTCAAGATCCACAGTCCATGTTTGGGTGGTTCCCGGAGCGATTCCCTTTTCCATCACTACACTTTTTTCTTTGTGGCCATCCCAGTCGGCCACAAAGGAGTTCTTGTAGGGGACGTATCCATCCTTCGAAATCGAGAGCGCATAGCGCTGCCCTTGCTTCAACGGTACCGTGCGGGTGCCTATGGTGACGGTCTTGTCGCCCTCGGGCAGGTGAAGGGTTAACGTGATGTCGGCCGCTAAAACGCTGCAAACGACTTTTAGCGAAGGATTCTTGGAACCGTTCTGGGCGGATGAAAGGGTTGCACTGCCTATTAGTAATACGGTTAAAAATAGCCCTATCCATGTTTTCATGCGCCACATCCTTGTTTAGTTTGATTGACTGTAAAGAATCTCAAATTTCAGATTGATTCCAAGATAAAACAGAAAAAGACGCACAATAAATAGTTATTTTAATTCGTAATGCTGGAACAAAGGAAGGGATACAGGTTGTTCGTTAGACCTTCGTTTCCGTTTGTAATCGTCGGGGTTCTGCTTCACGATGCGCGGCTATGAAAAAAGAAATAAATTTAAGTGGAGGAATCGACCTCGACACTGTGGTTGATAATACGAATAAGCGGATTGACGGGCGGAAGGCCGATGAACTGCGCGAAGTGAAATTTACCAAGGATTTTATTACCTCGGCCAAAGGGTCGGTGTTGATTGAGATGGGAAACACCCGAGTGATCTGCAATGCGAGCGTAGAGGAAAATGTGCCCGGCTGGATGCGTTTCCAAAAGGTGCCCGGCGGATGGGTGACGGCGGAGTATAGCATGCTGCCGGGCGCTACGCAGGACCGCACCCAGCGCGAGGCCACACGGGGAAAAATCGGTGGCCGAACGATGGAGATCCAACGGTTGATTGGGCGCTCGCTGCGTGCGGTGGTTGATCTCAAAAAGTTGGGGCGTCGGCAGATCTATCTCGATTGCGATGTGATTCAGGCGGATGGCGGAACACGCACGGCATCAATCACCGGAGCTTACGTTGCGCTGAAGCTGGCGGTTGCCCGTCTGATGAAGGAGGGCTTGCTCAAGGAAGACCCCGTCATCGAAGGGCTCGCGGCGATCAGCGTGGGTATCCACAAGCAGGTTCCGGTTCTTGATTTATGTTATCTCGAAGACTCTGCCGCCGAGGTGGACGCCAACTTTGTGATGACGTCGTCCGGTAAGATCATTGAGGTGCAAGGCACCGCCGAAGGTGCGCCGTTTAGTAAAGACGAGTTGATGCAGATGATGGATCTCGCCGAAAAAGGAATCGGCGAACTCGTCGAAATGCAGAAGGATGTGCTCGGTTAGGGAAACCACGAAAGACACCAAATACACGAAAACAGCACCGGCGTTCCGGTGCTGTTTTTCTTTCGTGTGGTTCGTGTATTTCGTGGTTTCTACATGTTCGCAACAAC
Source organism: Kiritimatiellales bacterium (assembly GCA_030621805.1). Classification (GTDB taxonomy): domain Bacteria; phylum Verrucomicrobiota; class Kiritimatiellia; order Kiritimatiellales; family Pontiellaceae; genus Pontiella. Next base: position 3,494 of record JAUXGY010000234.1, read on the forward strand.
GGCGTCGGCAAATTCGGAGCAGGTGAGCCAGGTGGCATCTTCCATCATGTGCGCAAAGTCGGCGGTGACGGTTTTGTTCCGGATGGCTTTGTCGACGGCGTTGATCACCCGATCAGCGGCCTCGGTCCAGACCATGTAGCGTAGCATCATTTCTCCAGAGAGCACGAGCGAGCAGGGGTTTACTTGGTCTTCCCCGGCAATGTCGGGCGCAGTTCCGTGGGTGGCCTCGAAGACCGCTTTGCCGTCGCGGTAGTTAATGTTCGCACCGGGGGAGATGCCGATGCCACCGACGCAGGCGGCGAGTGCATCGGAGACATAGTCGCCGTTGAGGTTGAGCGTGGCGATCACGTCGTAGTCCTGCGGCTTGAGCAGAATGTTTTGGAGAAAGGCATCGCAGATGCAGTCCTTGAGGATGATTTCCTCGCCGGAGTGCGGGTTGGTCAGCTTATAGACCTTCTCCGTTCCGTGGTAAAG
>JAUXGY010000401.1 GCA_030621805.1 Kiritimatiellales bacterium
GTTCCGTTAAGCGTTTGGAACTGGTCGTTTCCTTGCCCGCCGGAGATGTATTCAATACCAGCGCCTACATCGATGGCATCCATGTCAAATTCTCCGAATACGCTGCCATAGTAGGCATCGCGCTGTAGAGCCAGCATGGCATCGTGCGAGATTTTTCCATTTTTGCCCCAGGCCCGCAGGCCATAGGTATCGACCTTCTCGTTGGCCACACTGTTGTCGTTGCGCTGGAGATAGGCCAGACCGGCGATTTGGTTGCTGTCGCCCAGTTTATATTCAGCGTTAAGCATGTGGTACTGGCGCGCATGGTTGATGTCGCCGTCGATCGCGTTGATGCTGTCGGCATAGGCATAATATAGCTTCAGGTTATCAACGGACTCATTCACAATCGATCCGGCGTTGAAGGACTGCGCATTGAGGCGCCATCCGACGTTTCCGATAAGGCGGGCGTTATCGAGAATGATTTCCTGTGAGCCAACAATGGCTTTGGAGTCGTAGCCGCTATAGGCCAGATAGACCTGATGGAGCCGGAAGGCCTCGGGGTCAGCCACCACATCATAGTTCGGGTTGCCTGGGCCATAGTGGTCATTGATCGGGCCGACATACTGAGCCTGAATACGGAAATCAAAACCTTCAAGGTTTGCAGTTTGGTAGTTAACGCGGGTGCGGGTGAGCAATGCTTGGGCGGCATCGGTTGCGTTGCCGTCCAAATCTGAATATTCATAGCCCATCAGGAATTCTGCGCTTAGGGTGCCGCTCTTGAGTTTATTGTTATCTGCCCACTCATCGAGACTGGGCCAGTCTTTATGACCGCCGCTTTCTTCAACTTGTGCTTCCGCGGGCTCTTCAACTTTTACGGTTTCTTCGGCGGTGACGCCCATGGATACCAACAGTGCTGCAATGACAATATATTTCATCTATTCCCCTTATGGTTATGGTTTGATACGTATCTACAATTGGAGCCATTCTAGCGGGTCCATCCACAAAATCAAGCGGTAGTGCAGGTGAAAAACCAAGGTAACTTGATTGGAAAACTCAGCTTTGATTGGGCCGGTTGGCGCCCCGTCTAAACGGTTTTTCGGCCTTGGTGTTTGGGCGGGAATTTAGAAAGATGTAAAAAATGCAAAGGGATGTGGCGCGGCAGACGTATTACCCATGAAAACAGACAGAATAAAGGGTCGTTAATATGATGAATCAACCAACAGGCAACGGAAATCCGGAGCCGAACAACCTAAATCTGGAGGGTGTTATGGAACAGTATCAAACCGCATTGTTGCGATACGCCGCCCGCGTGTTGAACAACGAGGATGCCGCACAGGATGTGGTGCAAGAGGCCTTTATCCGGTTCCACGGAAACATGGAAAAAATAACAACTCGCGGGGTGCAGCTCAAGGGCTGGCTCTTCCGCACCACGCACAACGCCGCCGTCGACTATATCCGCAAGGAGTCGCGCCGCCGCCTGTTGCATCAACGGCAGGCCGTTCAACCCGAAACCTCTTCTTCCGGCACGAACGAGGAACGCCACGCACTGGTGCTCGAACATCTGGGGGTACTCAAACCCAAAGAGCGCTCCGTACTTGTGCTGCGGTTGCAGGAGGGCATGTCCTACAAAGAGATTGCCGCCGTACTCAAACGCTCCGAAGGCTACGTTGGAACCCTTATCCATACCGCAACGAAAAAATTGTCCCAAAGCCTGAAGCAGGCGGAGGTGGTATCATGAAAAACTGCAAATCGATCGAAAAGAAACTCACGGCCTATCTGCATGCCGAACTCAATACAGACGACCTTCAGGGGGTTAAATCGCACCTTGAAGAATGCGAAGGTTGCCGTGCCGCACTCGCAACGCAACGCGCAACCCTCGCCCTCCTTGATACCGCTCTCGAAACGGCATCCGCACCCGAAAAGCTCAGTGCGTGGCGAACCATCCCGCATCGTGTTTCGGCGCATCGGCCAACCCCCGTCGACTATTGGTACAGCCCGAGGTTCCGGGCAGTATTAGTAACGGCCGCCGCCTGTAGCGTGTTTGTTCTTGTCAGCTTGTCGCTGGTGCTTCCCAGGCTGGGTGGCAAGGCGGAGATCGTGAAAGAGGAGGTATCCTTTGAGGCCGCGCCGGTCGAACGACCCAAAATGCCACCCAAAAAGATAAAGGTTCCGATTGAGACAAAGAAACGCAAACCAAAGCCCCGCCTCCGTAAGCGGATCGTGGTCAACAAGAAACCCTTCACCGACATCCAAATGCTGGAAGTTACTGGAATAAAAGGAGGGCTTGGTAATATGGGAGGCGATGGGCTGGGGTCATTGGGCTCTACGACACCCCAAATGGATTTCTTTGGTAGCGCTGCATCTGCTCCAGC
>JAUXGY010000046.1 GCA_030621805.1 Kiritimatiellales bacterium
GAGCGACTTTCACCTTTTTTCCTGATGCGGCGTGTGCCGCCATTCCCGCGAGTCCGGCGACGGTTCCTGCAATAGCGGTGGTCTTTAACGAACTTCTGCGTGTGCAATTTGGTTTCATATTTTACTCCAACGATTAAAGGTTCAATTATATAGAGGATGATTTATAATTCCATAATAGACAATGGGTTCATGATTTTCAAGCCTCGGCAAAACCAGTAGATTTTTGTTAATGAAAATTAGGAGCACGTTATGGGACGGAATGTAAAAGACGGGGTGGTGAACGACTATCAGTTGGCCTTGCTATCGAAGTCGGTTTTTGACATTGGACCGCGTACACGGTTCTTGATTCTGATGTTCGGTATGGTGGGGATTGCTTTGGCATTTATGGAGAGTCTGGTGAGCGGAAAACAGGTTCCGCTCGATAAGATGATCCACTTTTCCGGCTACTTCATGCTGTCCATCACCTTTGTGCTGGCTTTGCGACCGTTGCTGTTTATTCCGGGGTTGATGGGTCTGGTTGCGATGGGCGTAGTGATTGAGTTTCTCCAGCGGCATACAGGTCGATCGTTTGACCTGACGGATATGATTGCCAATACGCTGGGCGTGGTGATCGGCGGATTGGTGGGGCTTTCTATACGCGGAATCTATGCTTATGTGCGAAAGGAAATGGCGGCACGAAAGGCAAGAGAAAACCTGGTCTCGTTCGCCAAGGGCGACGTACTAATTCGTGAGGGCGATCCGATTGACGAAATGTATATCATCAAGCAGGGGTGCGTTCGTGCCTTACGCAATATCAATGGCCGGGAGGTCGAGATTGCGACGGGCCGGGCAGGGGATGTGCTGGGTGTTCTGGCCGTGGTGGAGAATAAGCCGCAGTATGCAACGATTCGGGCACTGGAGCCCACCATGGTTTACCGCATGAATATGCGGCAACTCATGGAAAGCGCAGGGGGCGATGAGTTGCCCGTTTCATTGGTGCTCGGAGGGCTTTGCTCTCGCCTGCGCTCGTTGGCCGATCAGGTGATGGGCTCGGGTCGGCATATCACCGCTGACCACACCATGGTATAATGAAGTTTATTAATGGCTAGAATCCCTTGCGTACTTTGCTAGTCTGTCTGCCGTGAAAGCTATTGATCATTTCGAACAGAACCGCCCGGTTCATCTGGCCTTGCGGGATATCTATTATGAACACGCCATCCGTTTGATGAAAGATCCAAAGCACATGGCGGCGCAACCATTGATCGTGAGTGACTACGAAGAAATTCTCTTTGTTTTGCGGACGGCCCGCGAGCATGGCCGGTTTGCCGTTCGGGATAATGGAAAAAATGAAAAGGACGGGCAGTTCTTCAATTTTATTAATATGCTGGCGGGCAATGTGAAGGCCATACTGTCGATGCTTAACCTGAAGCTCTCCGTCGAGGCGAGCGACAGTTTCTTTTCCTCCTTTCTTGAAGTGAATTACGCCTCGGTTTCTCTCCAGGCCGAGGAATACGAGCGCCGCGCCCGCGACATTATTCGCTGCATGCTGAATACGTTGAAGATTGCCGGAGTTGCCTTTGAACAGTTGAAGCAGGCCAATCGTGAGGCGTTCACCGACTTTGAGTGCGAACGCTACGACAAGGCGGCTGCGCACTATGAAGAGCGGATCGAAAAACACCCCGACCTGCCTCAGTATAAAAGGCGCACCGGGCTATTTGCCTGATGAACGTGAAACGTGACAGTTGATTCGTAATTCTATTTGCCGACAAGCTGGTATTTGGCAGAATTCTCCCAAAGCCCAAAGCCCAAAGCCCAAAGCCTTTCCCTTATTCCCGGCTAAACTTTCGGTTGAGCTCGGTAAAGCTGGTGTAGATCAGGGTGGGTCGTCCGCGTGGGGAGGTGTAGGGCATTTGGGTTTTGGCTAGATCGGACACCAACTGCTCAATGGACTTTTCCGATAGCTGGTCTTTTGTCCGTACGGCCGTCTGGCAGGCGGCCTGCGCAATCTTTTCCTGAACCAGTTCGCGTGCACCGCGCTTTTTCCCGGCCTTTTCCAGCTCACGTGCAATTTCCACCAGCAACGATTCCGCCGGGCCATCCTGCACATAGATCGGCAAGGCATCGACAATGAACGTGTCGCCGCCAAATTCTGAAACTCCGAAGCCGAGTTCCTGCAATACTTCGATATAATCGCGCACCACCTGCGCATCGGACGGAAGCAGGTCGATCGTCTCCGGTGCGAGCAGTCCCTGTTGTTGGATGGCGTGCTGGTGCACCGCAGCCATAAATTTCTCGAATAGCACGCGCTCGTGCGCCGCGCGCGGCTCCATCAGTACAAAGCCATCCTCCGTTTCAAGCACCACATAGCTCTCGCCAATTCGCCCGACAATCCGGCACCAACCCCAAGGAGAGGTTTTAGGCTTTGGGCTCTGGGCTTTGGGGAGCTCCTCTTTCGGTATTTGAAGTTCTTTGTTCGAAAGTCGAGATTCTACGATCTCCGGTCGAACGAGCAGCTCATCCATCTTTTTCTGCATTTCAAACTTGGGGCGAACGGGTGCCGGAAGAACAACCTTTTCTCCGTCATCTCCCCCGGCCTCCGACCTCCGACCTCTGTCCTCTGTCCTCTGAAAGGCGAGAGCCTTGTTCAGGGCAGCGATAATGGCGTCGCGCAGTTGGTTGGGTCGATGGAAGCGAACTTCTTTCTTGGTGGGGTGGACGTTGACGTCGACGAGCGACGGTTCCATCCCAATAAAAAGAAAGACGGCAGGAAAGCGGCCCTTGGCAATGAGCGAGTGGTAGGCCTCGTTGAGTGCGTGGTAGACGACGGGTGCAGCGGCGGGGCGACCGTTGACAAAGATATATTGATCCTGCCGGTCCTTGCGCCCGGTTTGCGGAAGGCCAGCGAATCCGGTGATGGTGTATTCGCCGTCCGTATAGTCGAGCGGGAGTAGCTGTTCAAAAAAACCGGGGGTGTAAAGCTCGCTGATCCGATCCTCCATCTTTCCGTCCATGGGGAGGTTGTAGACCATTCGCTCATCGACCTTGAGGCTCATGCCGGTGGTTGGATGGGCGAGGGCGTGGACGAGGAAGAGCTGGCGGATGTGGGATAGCTCGGTCTGCTCGGCGCGCAGGAATTTGCGGCGGGCGGGCACGTTGAAGAACAAGTTTCGGATTTCCATGCGTGTACCGACCGGACAGCCAATGTCCTCGACGGAGAGTAGCTTGCCACCGGCAATCTGGATCTCGGTTCCGGACAACTCCTCCTCCGGGCGGGTGATCAGCGTAAAGCGCGAAACGGATGATATGGAGGAAAGGGCCTCGCCGCGGAAACCCAGCGTGTGGATGTTTTCAATGTCCGCTTCCGATCGGATTTTGCTCGTGGCGTGGCGCTCAATCGCCAGCAGCGCTTGATCGCGATCCATCCCGCAGCCGTTGTCGGTGATGGCGATGAGCTGGCGTCCGCCGCGAATAATTTCCACATCCACTTGCGTGGCTCCGGCATCGAGCGCATTTTCGAACAGTTCCTTCATCACCGAAGCCGGGCGGTCAACGACCTCGCCAGCGGCGATCTTGTTGATCACCTGATCGGACAATAGCTGGATGACGGGTTTGTTCTGCATTCCGGGGAATGTAGCAGAACGGTTTTCCGGGATCACGGTTTCAAGCGAAGATTTTGAATCACGAGCCATTCGTCGCTTTGCCCGGCTACGCAGTGGATGCGGATGGCTTTGATGCTTCCGGTAATCTTGGCCCGCGCAGTGCCAAACTCGAAGCCGCTGACTTTCTTGAATGATTTCCCGTCGCGCGAGATTTCAAGGTCGCCCTCCACCAGAATATCGTTCGAGGTGTTTGGCTTTCCGGTAATCACTTCGAGATGGCTGCACGCAACCGACTCTTTGAAGGTGACGGTTAGTAGGTCTCCTTTTTTTGGTTTGCGTCCGACCCAGAAGTAGGAGCGGTGGTTTCCGTCGGCTACATGATCCGCGACATGGTTGCCATAGGCAGGCATGTTGGATTCTACGGATTCCACCTCAGGATCAAGGTAGGGCGATTGATCGAGGATCAGGGTGCCCCGGCTTTTCGATCCACCATCCTGTTTAAGCTCAATGCGGAGGGTGTAGCGGTTGCACTTTTTATAGCTCTTGAGCGCGATGCGGTAGAGATGCGCTTGGGTCTTTTTGTCGCCGAGGGTCAGTGGTGTGGTGTCCTCGAAAATTGGTTTCCCGTTTTCGAGCAGTTGGAGTGATCGGATTTCGATCCCATTCTTTCCCCAGATCCGCCGCAGTGCCAGCGTCCAGCGGCCGTTTGAATCGAGGGAGTCGGTGATGTCGATTTCCCACGGGGCGAACTCTTTTTGCGCGGTTTTCTCGTTCCACTGCGCGAAGGGATTTTGCTTTGCGCCTTTAATCACCGGGCTGGTGCGCCCGCTGTCGCGGAAGGTTTGCATGCGCAGCAGTCCCGTATTCTCGCAAGGGAAGGGCTTGCCGTTCCATTGTGCTGATTGGTCGGTGGGTTCCGAGCCGTCGAGGGTGTAGCGGACGTTGGCGGAGGAGTAGGGAGGGGCGATGGTAACCATCCCTTTGCGGACAGTGGCGGTGGGATGGGGTACGCGGTAATGAATATCCATTTGTTCGAGGCGGGCGAGGTGGGTATCGCCGAGCCGCTCGGAAAAGTCATCCCAGTCGCGCTGCTTCTGCGGGGTCCAGCAGAGCTCGGCGAGGGCACAGAGGCGCGGATAGGTTTGGAACTCTTCTTGCCGTTCTGGCTTATCGAGATACTCGGCCCAGAGGCAGCCCGCCACGCCGAGGATGTTTCCCTTCTGGGCATCGGTCAGGTCGTTTCCGGCCATGGGGTCGAAACTGTAGGTTTTCTGCGTGTCAACGACGCCGGCCCACCAGTGGCCGCGTTCGCCGGGATACTGTGCCATGTCGAAATAGGTGTAGGGGCCGGGGCTCATCACGACGGGATGCCCCAGCTTGGCCGCGTGGAATCCGGGACCCGTACCCGTCCACGACATGACGGTGGTGTCCTGCTTCAGTTTTCCGCCATGCAGGATTTCGTTCCATCCGATGATCCTTCGGCCGTATTTCGCAAGGGTGTCTTCCATGCGGCGGATAAAATAGTTCTGAATATTACCGACGTTTTTGAAGCCCTCTTTTTTCATCAGCGCTTGGCAGCGCGAGCAGCTGGCCCAGTATTTTTTATTTACCTCGTCGCCGCCAATATGAATGTATCCGAACGGGAAGAGCGCGGCGGTTTCGCGGAGAATGTCGTCGATCATCTCATAGTTGGCTTCGCGCCCGGCGCACCAGACATTTTTCGTTACGCCTTGGACGGATGCGGAGTTGTCATCGGTGTCGCAGAGAGTTTCCGGATACGAAGCGGTTACGCCGAGGCTATGCCCGGGAAGGTCGATCTCCGGTAGGATCTGGATGTTGCGCTTCAGGGCGTCTTGGACGATTCCTCGGATCTGTTCCTGCGTGTAGTAGCCGCCGTATTTTTCGTCCTCACTCGACCCGCGCGATGCGGGTAGAACGCAATCCTTGCCGCGCCAGGCCCCTTTGTTGGTTAGTTCGGGCCAAGCCTTGATTTCGATGCGCCAGCCGTCGTCGTCGGTTAGGTGCCAGTGGAAAATATTAATCTTATGGACGGCCAGATGATCGATGTAACGCTTGACCTCGTCGGCTGTGAAAAACTGGCGGGAGCAATCGAGCATCATCGCTCGCCAGACAAAGCGCGGGTGATCCATGATTGAGGCGCAGGCTACGGGGATGCTTTTTTCCGGGTGGGCCGACGGATTATAGATCTCCGGCGGCATCAGCTGCATCAGGGTTTGAATGCCGTAGAAAAATCCTCCGTAGTCCCCGGCACGAATCACGATGCCTCGGGGGGCGATGTCCAGAAGGTAGCCGTCGGCAGGTAGGTCGGCGGGGAGTTTCTGGCTGGTGAGGTGGATGATGGGTCCGTCTGCTTCCTTCGCGTTTTTCAGAGCGATGCCGGTGCGTGCCTTCAGGAGCTCGGCAAAATAGCGGCCGGCGCGCCGGGCATCGATATTGTCGCGCTCGCCGGCAATGCCCGTTTGGTTATCGATTATGAACGTCCCGTCCAGCGCTTTGGCTTGCATGGGCTTGGGGATAATGGCCAATTCTGTTGCTTGGATAGATACGACGGTTGCGAGAAGAGTTGCGAGACGGAGGGCATTTATTTTTTCCATGGCGGTTCCTTTGGGAGGTTTAAAATCGGTCTGTGATGATGACCTCGTCCAGCGGGAGTTTATCTCCCCGGGGAAGGGCCTCTGCGGTGCCTTTGCCAATGGCGACGAACATGGTGATGGCGTGGTCTTCGGGAAGATTGATGAGCTCGGCGACGGCATCGAAGTCGAAGCCGTCCATGGGGCAGGAGTCGTAGCCCATGGATTGGGCGGCGAGCATGAGGGTCTGGGCGGCAATACCGCAGGATCGCATGGCTTCGTCGCGTTGCACTTGATCGAGGCCGTTGTAATATTGCCCGATGGCGGGTACCATGAAATCCTGCACGGGGTCGGGGGCGGAATGCCAGTAGCGCGTTGGTTCCTTTTCCCATGCCTTTAGATCGGCGCAGAGGATGATCAGCAACGAGGCGTCGGTTACTTGTGCTTGATCCCACGATGCTTTGCAGATTGCTTTGCGCTGCTCCGGATCGTCTACCACGACAAAGCGCCAGTTTTGAATGTTGAAGGCGGTGGGGGAGAGCAAGGCTAACGTCAGCAGTTTCTCTCGCTCCTTCTTCGGCATTTTATGGTCGGGATCAAAGTGTTTTACGGCGCGGCGGTTTTGAATGGCGGTTGATACGTTCATGGAGGTTGCTCCCTTTAGTTGCGAAAGAGTTCGTCGTATTGGTTGGCCCAATAGGAGATCAGGATGTCGGCCCCGGAGCGGACGAGGGCTGCGGTGGATTCCTGAACCATGCCTTTGAGGTCGCCCCATCCACGTTCGGCACAGGCGTGGAGCATGGAATATTCGCCACTGACGTTGTAGGCCGCGATCGGCAGGTCGGTGTTTTCGCGGAGTCGGGTCAGCACGTCGAGATAGAAGAGCGATGGCTTGACCATCAGGATGTCGGCCCCTTCGGCCTCGTCCATCTCCGATTCCCTCAATGCGGTTCGTAGATCGCCGTATGAGGCCTGGTATCCTTTTCGGTCGCCTTTGCCTGGGCACGACTTTTCTGCATCGCGGAAGGGGCCATACATGGCTGACGCAAACTTGGTTGAATAGCTCATAAGCAGGGTCTGGTCGAACCCGTTTGCATCGAGAGCTGTACGGATCGCCTGCACCTGCCCATCCATCATGGCGCTTGGAGCCACAATATCGGCTCCGGCCACGGCGTGGGAGAGAGCAATTTTGGCCAGCACTTCGTTGGCGGCATCGTTGTCTACATCGCCATTCGTGGTTAGTGGGCCACAGTGACCGTGGTCGGTATAGGCGCAGACGCAGACATCGGCCGTCACCACCAGTTCTGGAAACCGTTTCTTTACTTCGCGGATGGCATGTTGGACGACCCCATTTTCGTGGTAAGCCGCGGTTCCTGTATGGTCTTTCTCGGAGTCTTCGACTAACCCAAAAAGAAGAACGCCGCCGATCCCTGATTCCACCACGGGTTCGAGATCGATCAGGAGTTGGTCGGCGCTTAGCCGTGATTGTCCGGGCATCGACTCAATCGGCTCGCGTTTTGCCGCGCCCTCAATCACGAAGGCGGGCCAGATCATTTTTTCCGGGCCAGGCAGGGGGGTGTTGAGCATGCTGCGGATACCCGCATTTTGCCGAAGGCGTCTAAGTCTGGTTTCTGGAAACATAAGGTACTCCTTGGTTCGTACGAGAATGGGAAGATACTCGCTAAACAGGGGCTAATCAAAGCCTGTTGCCCTTTTTTTAAAAACCCAGATTGACAGTTAGCTAAGTATAAGGGCGTCATGAACAAGGTACTCGAACAGTTCAAAGCCTTATCCGACCGCAACCGCCTGCGAGTGGCTACCTTGTTACATATCGACGAGCTGTGTGCGTGTCAGATCGTCGAGTTGTTGGAGGTGACGGGTGCAATGGTATCGTGCCACATGGGATTGCTGGTGCGGGCTGGACTTGTGGAGAGCCGCAAGGAGGGGCGCTGGGTCGTTAAGTTCCTGCTCGGTACCGGGCGATGTCTTTGTTCCATGAGACACACTTTTTCTGTCGGTTGCCCTCGTCACGATTGTTGGTGTGTTGGTGGAGGTGTCCGTTATGTTGGCATTGGTTGCTTTTGCCAATCGCACCACGAGTTGGTTCAAAGAAAACTAACTTCTGAATATACTGAAAAAAACCGATCAGCTTCCGTATATTAGGTGGTTAAAAATAGGTAGAGAGGGAAGTACTATGTCTAAAAAAATAAAACTGTTGTATCTCTGCACTGGAAACTCCTGCCGAAGCCAGATGGCCGAGGGCTGGACCCGTGCGCTGAAGAGCGATGCAATTGAGGTCTATTCCGCTGGGGTCGAAACCCACGGGCTTAATCCCAACGCGGTCAAAGTCATGGACGAAGCGGGGGTTGATATCGCCGGGCAAACCTCGCAAAATATCGAGGAATTTAAAGAGGTCAAACTCGACTATGTCGTCACGGTCTGCGGCCATGCCCACGAAACCTGTCCTTGGTTTCCGACTGACTGCAAGGTGATTCATGTGGGGTTTTATGATCCTCCAAAGATGGCGTGCTCGGTTGCCGAGGCGGGAGGAGGTGAAGAGGCGCAACTCGATTGCTACCGCACGGTGCGCGACCAGATCAAGGCTTTCGTCCAAACCCTGCCGACGATTCTGGGTTGAAACAAAGAAAACGTCCTCACCCAGAGGCGAGGACGTTTTCATGATCCGGAAGTGTCCCGGATGTTCGGGCGGCTACGCGCCCAACTGGTAGCGGACGTAGCGCTTAATGCGGATGGTGTCGCCAACTTCCTTGGATTTTTCGGCAACCAGATCCGTGATGGAGACCTTGTCTTCCTTCACAAAACCCTGCTCGACAAAGCAGATCTGCGAGAAATACTTGTTGATCTTACCCTTAAGGATATTCTCCATAATGTTTTCTGGTTTGCCTTCAAGCTGTTTGCGGAAGATTTCTTTTTCGGCTTCAACCAATTCAGCGGGTACTTCATCACGGGTCAGGTATTCCGGCGCAGCGGCAGCCACGTGGAGGGTTAGATCCTTAGCGAGTTCCAGATAGGCCGGG
>JAUXGY010000431.1 GCA_030621805.1 Kiritimatiellales bacterium
CGGGGCGATACGATAGACCACAGCAAGGCCAACTATGATGGCGATCCGGCTTATAGCACGGGAGAGTATCCGTATACCAGCCCGGTAGGTTCTTTTGCCCCGAATGGATATGGATTGCATGATATGGCAGGCAATGTATGGGAGTGGTGCGGGGATGGGTATGACGGAGCCTATTATGCAACTTCACCCTCGTCGAATCCTCATGGGGCTTCGACGAGTTCGCTCCGCGTGGTACGGGACGGCGGTTGGCGCGACGACGCTGGGGCCTGTCGTTCGGCGGACCGCGACCAGGGCAACCCGGCCGCCGCCGCCATTGATGTTGGCTTCCGCGCCGTTCTGCCCGCCAAACCATGAGTCCCTTCCAGAAAAACCGAACAGAAAAGATGCGGAGCACGCAAAATGTAGGGAGGGGTCCGAGACCCCGCCGTTCGGAGGCTCGGTTTGCAGTGCGACCGCCCCGCGATCTTGGATCGCGGCTACACATCTGAACAGGTGCGGGGCGTTGTCTACGATCCCATTCCAGCAGGGTTCAAAAAAGCTATATTTAGTTATTGATATATTCATATATCAATATATATTGATGCCCATGAAAACAAAAGGACATCAGTGCGCGCTGGATAAAATGGCGCCGGAATCGGTGGGGCAGGCGGCGGAAATGCTTAAGCAATTGGCCCATCCCGCCCGATTGCGGGTGATCGACTTGCTGAACACGGCGGGTGAGCTTCCGGTGCGTGAGATTACCGATTATCTCGGTATTGCGCAGGCCACCACCTCGCAGCACCTAAACCAGATGCGCCGGATGGGCTTGTTGAAGGCCGAACGACGCGGAAAAGCGGTGTGGTATTCGATTGGCGACGACCGCCCCATCTCCCTCCTTAACTGTATTTGCAATTGTTGTGAGAACCCTGTTAAAAACAGCTCCAACGAGGTGGTGAAATGAAACGAATCAAGATGACTTCCTTTAGCATCCGGTTCCCGTGGGCCGTGATCGGTCTCGCCGTGGCCATTACCTTCTTCTTTGGAACGCAGTTTCCGAAAGTCTCTTTTGACAATGACCCGGAAAATATGCTTGCAGAGGATGAACCGATCCGCGTTTTCCACAATAAGGTCAAGGCGCAGTACAACCTATACGACTTCGTCATTGTCGGCATCGTCAACGAGACCCACGAGGACGGCATCTTCAATGTCGAGACCCTCGGACGAATCGATGAGCTTACTCACGAGTTGATCAGCCTGCGCAGGAATTCCGATGGACGGCCAGAGATTATCCGCGCTGGGCAGCCCCTGGTTCCGCATCTCGAATCATCCAGCGCGTGGAACCGTACGCTGGCCAAGGTGTTCGGAAACGACGTCAACCACCTCTTCGACGAGGAGGGCGGCTCGGCGATCATCGCCTCGGAAATCATCAGCCCGAGCGTCGTCGACAATATCAAGCAGGCCGATCGTGGGCAGCTGGCCATCGAATACCTGATGGAGGAAGCGCCGCAAACCCGTGCGGAGGCGCTGGCCATTCGTGACGATGCCATGAACAACCCGCTCTACAACGGGACCCTCGTTGCAGAAGACGGGAAGGCCATTGCGCTCTACATTCCGATCACCGAGAAAACCTATTCCTACAATGTGGCAAACCTGATCGAAAAACTGACCGAGCACTGGGAGGGCGACGACCAGCTCTACATTACCGGCCAGCCCGTTGCGCAGGATACCTTTGGGGTCGAGATGCTTGTGCAGATGGCGACCTCCGCACCGCTGGCCGGGCTGGCGATCTTTCTGCTGCTCTACTTTTTCTTCCGCCGCTTTTCACTGATCATTGCGCCGATGCTCGTGGCGATCATCAGCGTGGTCGCCACGATGGGCCTGTTGATCGGGCTGGGCTACGACGTGCACATCATGAGCTCGATGATCGCCATCTTCCTGATGCCGATTGCCGTGGCCGACTCGGTTCATATTCTGAGCGAGTTTTTTGATAGCTACCACAAGTTCCAGGACAAGGCCAAGACCATCAAACATGTGGTTGGGCATCTGTTCAAGCCGATGCTCTACACGTCGCTTACCACCATTGCCGGGTTTGCCTCGCTGGCTACCACACCCATTCCGCCGGTGCAGATTTT
>JAUXGY010000345.1 GCA_030621805.1 Kiritimatiellales bacterium
GGGGGCGACCCGTTCTGCATCGTGATCCCGCCGCCGAACGTGACGGGTATCCTGCACATGGGGCACGCGCTTAATAACAATATTCAGGATGTACTCACTCGTGTGGCGCGTATGCAGGGGAAGAATACGACCTGGGTGCCGGGTATGGATCATGCTGGAATCGCCACGCAAAATGTGGTGGAGCGTGCGCTGAAAAAAGAGGGAAAAAGTCGCGATGATCTTGGCCGCGAAAAGTTTGTCGAACGCGTATGGGACTGGAAGGAGCAATACGGAGGAACGATCCAGGGCCAGCTTAAGAAGCTGGGGGCCTCCTGCGACTGGGAGCGCGAACGCTTCACGATGGACGAAGGGCTGAGCACCGCCGTGCGGGAAATGTTTTGCCGTCTCTACGACAAGGATCTGATTTATCGCGGCAACCGCATCATTAACTGGTGTCCGCGTTGTCAAACCGCGCTGTCTGACGAGGAGAGCGAGCATGTTGATGTCGAGGGCGCACTCTATCATTTGCGCTATACCGTAAAGGGTGAAAAGACAAAACTGGTTGTGGCAACCACCCGCCCGGAAACGATGCTAGGCGACACCGCGGTGGCGGTGAACCCGCGCGATGAGCGTTATCAAAATCTCATCGGAAAAACGGTGGTATTGCCGATCCTGAACCGTGAGATCCCGATTGTCGCCGACGACTATGTCGATCCCGAATTTGGAACGGGGTTGGTCAAGATCACCCCCGCGCATGATCCGAACGACTTTGAAATGGGCCAACGCCACGACCTTGAGCAAATCAATGTGATGACCGACGCCGGCATCATGAACGAAAACGCCGGCCCGTACGAAGGCATGGATCGCTTCGAGTGCCGTAAGCAACTGATGGATGATTTAAAGAGCGGCGGTCTAGTCGAGAAGATCGAAACCCACCAGCACGCGGTAGGGCATTGCTACCGCTGCGAAACCGTCATCGAACCCCGCCTCTCGCCGCAATGGTTCGTGAAGATGAAGCCGCTGGCACGTCCAGCGATTGATGCCGTGAATGACGGCCGCATCAAGTTTGTACCCGAGCGCTGGAACAAGACCTATATGAGTTGGATGGAAAACATCCGCGACTGGTGCATCTCGCGTCAGATCTGGTGGGGGCATCGCATCCCGATCTTTTATTGCGATGACTGCAACCATGAATGGGCGGCCCGAACCGAACCCGAAAAATGCCCAGTCTGCTCCACCGGAAATTTCCGGCAGGATGAGGATGTGCTCGACACCTGGTTCTCTTCTTGGCTCTGGCCATTCAGTGTTTTTGGTTGGCCGGAAAAAAACGACGACCTAAAATTTTACTATCCGTCCAAGACGCTCGTCACCGGAAATGAAATCATCTTTTTCTGGGTAGCACGCATGGTGATGTCCGGACTCGAAATCATGGACGACATCCCGTTCGACACGGTCTATATCCACGGCACCGTCCGCGACGACCAAGGGCGCAAGATGTCAAAGAGCCTCGGGAACTCCATCGACCCGCTCGACATTATCGAAAAGTACAGCTCCGATGCGCTGCGCTTCTCGTTGATGATGATTACTGCCACAGGGCAGGACGTCTATATCTCCGATGAGAAATTTGAGATTGGTCGTAACTTTGCCACTAAAATTTGGAATGCCGCGCGTTTCATGGAGATGCACTCCGAAGGGTTCGACGTGCAGGATCTGGCGTTTGATCCAACAACACTATCGCCCGACGACCAGCATCTGCTGGCCAAGCTCAACGAAGCCATTGCCTCCACCAACGATAATCTTGGCCGTTACCGTTTTAACGATGCGACGGGGGTCATCTATGATTTCTTCTGGCACAGCTACTGCGACTGGTATATCGAATATGCTAAGCCGATCCTTTTTAAGGGTTCGCCGGAAGAGAAAAAGCATACGCTTCAGGTGATGCACCACGCCTTCTCAACTGCGCTGCGCCTATTGCATCCATTCATGCCGTTTCTGACCGAAGAACTGTGGCATGGCATGGACTATAATTATTCGATTGAAACCATCATGCTTGCCGAGTGGCCGGAAAAAATTCCGACGGAAGGGATTGATCCGAAGACCGTCACCTATGTGGACGGCAAACATGATTTGATCCGGGTGGGTCGCATCCTGCGCGCTGAATATAATCTGGCCAATAAGCAGACCGCCGTCTTTAACGTCCGGCCATCGAATGCCCTTTATGCAGAACAGATCGAGGCCGACAAGATCTCCATCATAGCTTTGCTTAAAGCGGAATCGATCAACGTCGATGTCGCCTTTGCGCCGGAGGGTGCAATGCCCAGCGGCATTAGTACGCTGGGCACGGTCTATATGTCCATCGAAGGACTGGTCGACATCGATGCGGAAATTAAAAAACTCTCCACCGAGCTCGACGAGGTAGTCGGGCATCTTGCCAACGTGAAGAAAAAACTCGCCAACGAAAACTTTACCAGTCGAGCCCCGAAGAATGTCGTTGCCGTCCAGGAAAAGCGACAGGAAGAGCTGATCGAAAAGAGCAAGAAACTCAAAAAAATGATCGATACGCTACAGGGTTAATGCGAAGGCGATAAATCCTTAGATCTGACTTGGTTTGTTATAATTGAGCATCTTCTAATTCGGTGGAAAACGTTGCTTTCTGTGGCGAGTCTGACAAACTTATTGGCTCATTTACATTGGAGTATCCATGAAGGTGCCCTTTTCATTATTTCTGGCGTTTAAGTATCTAAAGCCCA
>JAUXGY010000144.1 GCA_030621805.1 Kiritimatiellales bacterium
CGGCAAAAAGAACGTCTCGGAAAGGCCGTAGAGGGAAATGAAGAAACGGGCACCAATCGAGGGGAATATGCCAAAATTAAGGATGCCCGCCAAGAAGGCAACCAGTCCCGAAAAGACACGGAATGATCGGCTGTAACGGATCTCGAAAAACTGCGCAAGCGTCAGTGCACGCGTCTGCCGGAACCGGTAGACGACCCAGCCCGTAAGCGCCATAATGATAAACGCCGGCTCGCTGATCAGTCCCCAGAAAAACCCAGTGAACCCAATATCGTAGTGGATTTGGAACCACACCACCATCGTGATCACACCGAGCTGCGCCATGCCGTTGGACACGGAAATCAGATACTTCCCGCCGCAGCGGTCCGCCGCCAGGAAGGCCGAAACACTTTTCGTATACCGCCGGGTCGAGATGGCTCCCGCCGCCAGAGCCATCAACAGCCCAAACACAATCACCCAATCGATCGCTCCCATGTTCATAAGACCTTCTCCAAAATATCAATCGATTATTTTCGCCTCGGTAAGTTCAAACACCCACGCGTGTTGGCAGGGTGGTGAGAGTCGGCACTCCTGCGGGAGGGTGATCTCAAGCCCTTCGTTGCCACATTGATGGCGGAGCCCGGCATGGCTTCCGAGCAACCGAACCTTGCCGGCCTTGGCGATGAAGCCGACCTTCAGGTTTTCGGGCAGCGTTTTTTCGTCCTCTCCGGCGAGATAAAAGAGGTAGGTCAGATTTTTTTTCCGGGTCACGCAAAGCTTTCCGCCCTCGAATGGCGCCACCGCTTGGGTCTGGTGAATGGCGGTAGCGTTTACATCCATCCACTCCCCGATCTCGGCCAGCCGCTGGTTGGCCAACGGGTCAAAGTTGCCTTGGGGATCCGGCCCGACGTTGAGCAACAGGTTGCCGCCTTTTGCTACAATACCGATAAGCAAGTGGATAAGTTCGCGGGTGGATTTGTAGGTATCGTTGGGCGTGTAGGACCATTGGTGGGCCATGGTGATGCAGCTTTCCCACGGGCCGTTGGGCGGGGAGTCGGGCACCGTCTGCTCAGGGGTGCGGTAGTTTTCGTATTCACCGCCGACATTGCGGTCGACGATCAAAATACCGGGCTGCGCCTTCCGGGCCATTCGGGCGATCTTGTCCATCTGGAGATCCTCTTGCGGTGCACGGACCCAGTCCCCGTCCAGCCAAAGGATGTCCACCTTGCCGTAACCGGTCAGCAGCTCGGAAATCTGATTGTAGACAAAATCGACGTAGCAGGCCCAGCGCTTGGGGTGCTTAACAGGATCATAGTTGACCTCGCGGGCGAGTCGTGGGTTTTCGGCGCACCAGTAGTCGCCATGGTGCCAGTCGGGTTTCGAGTAGTAGACACCGATTCCCAGCCCCTGCTTCCGAAAGGCGTCGAAGACCTGCCTGGTAAGGTCGGCATTGGCCCGGAAGTCGGTGTACTGGCTGTCGTACATACAGAATCCGTCGTGGTGCTTGGTGGTGAAGACCACATATTTCATGCCGGCGTTGCGCGCGGCAAGCGCCCATAACTCGGGATCGAAGCTTTCGGGGTTGAAGCACTTGCTTTGGTCGAAATACATCTGCATGAAGCGGTCGGTGTCGTGGCCAGACTCGTCCCACTGCTTCAAACTTTCCCGCCCGTACGGTTCCTTATCGACGATGGGCCAAGATTCGACGGCACCCCAAACACTGTAGATGCCCCAGTGGATAAACAAACCCAGCTTGAGTTCCTGCCACCATTCCAATTTTTCCGCCACTTGCGGATCGGTCTGCTCAAATATTTCTTCCATGAAATAGGCTCCGTATAATGCAGAATCTAAGCGGAGGGTTCACCCTCCAGAATACACTCCGATAGAAGCCCGCCGAATAGATGGCTAACGGTTTAGGTGGGCGTGAAAGAGAGCCGTCGCCTCAGAAAAATCATCGGCGGTGCGGATCTTAATATTGCCGTAGCCCGCCTCGACCATGTGTACTTCAGCCGGTTTCTTGACCCATTCCGATTCGTCGTCGATAAGCTTTACGGTCTTGTTTTTGGGGTCAATGATTTTTTCGAGAACTTCGGCCCGGAAAAATTGCGGAGTTTGCGCAATCCATGCGGAATTGCGTTCAAGTGTTTTATCGGGTTTGAGCCCTTTCACCGCCACCTTGACGGAATCGGGGATCTTGTGGGCCGCAATGGCACACCCATAGCGCTTTGCGGCCTTCAGTCCCTCCTGAAGGGTCTCGGTGGTGACGAACGGTCGCGAGGCTTCATGCACAATGATATGGGACGCAGGTTCCGGCAACTTGGAAAATACGGTACGCAACGAATTCAAGCGGTTTGCGCTTCCAACCACAATGCCCCGCACCTTGGTGCAGCCAAACCGTTTGGCCACTTGCAACGCAGACTCGACCCGATCCTTCGCAACAACCACGATGATGGTATCAATGCACTCTGACTCCTGAAATGTGCGCAGACAATGCGCCAAAACCGGACGATTACCTAAACTCAGAAAGGCCGCATCCGTCCCCGTCGTAATCTGCTCCTCTTTCCCGCATGCAACAACAATCGCCAATGTACTCATAGACTCTCCCTACAATTATAGACGTGTATGTAACCCCTGATTGCTTAGCAATTTACAAGATCATTAATTGGACGTCAAGAATTATGCCTGCCACAAATACCTTTCCACTCCCTCCGCTTACGGGCATGCTTTCGTCATGTCCCCAAGCCCATCCATCCGAATTCTGTACGACGGAAATTGTCCACTTTGCTGCCGCCAAATGGCCTTTCTTAAAGCGCGCGACCCTAAAGGAAAGTTGTGCTTTTCAGACATTCGGGGTGCTGAGCATCTGCCTCTGCCCATGGAGCAATTGGATCAACAGATCCATGCGGTTATGCCGGATGGATCAATCATCAACCGCATGGATGTGATCCGCGCGGTCTATCGGGAAGTAGGCCTTGGCTGGATCGCCACCCTGATGGATTGGCCGGTTCTGCGGCCATGCTTCGATGTGCTTTATGGAGGGATCGCAAAATACCGGCATGCCATCAGCCGCTGGTGGCGGTAATAAAACCGGTTTCGCAAAATTTGCTCCGAGCTTGCCGACCTTGCCGGCTCATTGTTATAAAGTGTCCAATCTTGGGATTGCGGTTCGTTCAATCCCAAACTAATAATCAAGGAGAACCCTTATGACCCTGATAAAACTTTCGCGCTACTGCACGTGCTTCCTGCTGGCCACTGCCCTGCTCCTTCCCGTCACTGGACTCGCCCAGAAAAAGAAGGCCCGAAGAATGGGACTCGAAATTCCGGCTGTGTCTAAAGAAGACTCCATCTGCTTTGCCTTGTACACCGTACAGAACGACACCCTCAAGCTTATGGCTCAGCTCTACCCCTTGGAGAAAAATGACAGCCGCGACATCAAGCTTGAAATCAAGCTCAACGGAAAATGGAAAGCCGTAGCGAAAACCACCATCAGGGAGGACGAGTACACATCGCCCGCGGATGCCAAAGCGTGGAACGCGCTCTTCCGAGTGGAAAAATGGGATCACTCCCGCGATTGGGAATACCGGGTCAGCGCACTCAAAGGCAAAGCCACCTACACCGGCATCATCCGCAAAGACCCCGTCAACAAAAACGAAATCGTGGTCGCCGCCTTCACCGGGAACTCAAACGGGGATCGGCGTATGAAGCCCGACCTGATCCACAACATCAAGGCACACGACCCCGACCTCCTGTTTTTTTCCGGAGACCAATCCTACGACCACCGAAAGCACCTGGCGGCGTGGTTGCTCTTCGGTCGCCAGTTTGGCGAAATCATCAAGGATCGCCCGACCATCTGCATCCCGGACGACCACGATGTCGGCCAAGGAAACCTCTGGGGAGAGGAAGGGGTCAAATCCACTCTGGGCGGTGCATCCGATGGCGGCTATACCATGTCGCCCCAATATGTGAACGAAGTTCAGTTTGCCCAGACCGCCAACCTGCCCGACCCCTATGACCCCACCCCCGTCAAACGCGGCATCACCGTATACTACACCGCGCTCAACGTCGGTGGCATCGACTTTGCCATCATTGAAGACCGGAAATTTAAAACCGGGCCGGCCGACATTATTCCCAAGATGGGTACCCGACCCGACCATATAAACGACCCTAAATATGACCGCAAATCCGTCGATGTTCCCGAAGCCCAGCTCCTTGGCAAACGGCAGCTCGACTTCCTTGAAGCATGGGGAAAAGAGTGGGACGGCGTAGAGATGAAATCCGTGCTTTCCCAAACCATCTTTGCCGGCGGCGCACACATCCACGCCGGAAAACGCCTGTTGGCCGACCTTGATTCCAATGGGTGGCCCCAAACCGGGCGCAACAAGGCGCTCTCCGTTATCCGAAAAGCGAATGCTTTCATGATTGCGGGCGACCAGCACCTCGCCACCGTCATCCACCACGGAATCGACGACTGGGGTGATGCCGGATACTCCTTCTGCGTCCCCTCCATCGTGAACTACTATCCCCGCAAATGGCTCCCGCTGGAAAAAGGAATCGACCCGGTCACCGAGGTTCTCGAGCACACCGGAAACTACCTCGACGGCTTCGGCAACAAAGTCACGATGATGGCCTACGCCAACCCACAGCCGGAAGCAGTTAAAGGGATCCAAGACAAAGTCAACAACGGAGCGGCCGGACACGGCATCATCCGCTTCAACAAAAAAGACCAAACCATCACCATGGAATGCTGGCCCCGCTTTGCGGATGTGACCGACCCGGATGCCTTGCAATACAAAGGCTGGCCCATCACCATCACGCAAAAGGAAAGAGGCGAAACGAAGTAACCCCCAGTTCATGCTCGGCCAAAGCGAAACGCATAGTAGGGGTCAGCCTGTGATTTTTAGAATCCTCTTTTTGTCTCGCCGCCACTCTCCATCCGGTTGGTCGAAAAATCGCATGGCGCGACTGACGGTGGTGTAGTGCCCCATTGAAAGCACCTGACTAATCCAAGATGCGGAAACCGGAAAATGATAACGCAGCAAACCGGCAATCAACATCTTGCGTGGATCTGATTTCGCTAGACGGGGCAGCTCATCAAACGTGAGTTTAAAATACTCAAGACACCGAGCAAGCATGACTTGCGCCGCCACTTCTCCAAGATCCCTCTTTTGATCCGCATCGTCAACATGACGAAGCGCATTTGGATCACTCTCTTGGATGCACTCAAGCATTCGTTCGCGAAACGCCTTGCTTCCATGCACCCATCCACGCTCCATGCGTTCCCACTCCAAGGCCTCGGGACTTCTTTTCTTGTGCATAGCCACCGTCTGTTGGCGCAAGTCCATATAGGCTCCATACGCTCGCCGACCGGCAATGGAATCCTTTGCAATGCCACACGCGCTCAGCGTCTCGGAAACCCGTAGCCACGCAGGTCGTTTTGATGGGGGCAAGAGATAGAGCGGATAGCTGCTCCACGGCCAATCCGAAAGATGCCCCGGCCCAACCAATCTCGCTTCCGCTGGATTCAAATGAATGTAGTCGCCTACGGTTCGGAAATAATGCCCATCGTCGTCATCAATAGCCATCCGTACAGATAGAACAG
>JAUXGY010000049.1 GCA_030621805.1 Kiritimatiellales bacterium
ATTTAATTTGAGGCAACTCGTGGGAGCGTACGCTGGGCAGAATTTGTTTGTTCGCAGAAACCACCCTGCTAAGCTGTTTGAATCATGATCAGACCCATCCATATACTGCTTTTGGCTACATGCTCGTTGGCTTCGGCACGGGCAGAGTTTTTCGACTCCCGAATGATTGAGTACGGACTTTGGGAAGCCCCGGCGGCACTAATCAACTCACAGGGGTGGGCGCAGCACGATCTTTCGATCCGGGGAAGCAGCTACACAGGTACGGGGATGTCGATCAATGGGCTTAATCTAAAGAATCCGTATTCGGCACATTTTAATTCGGAGCTTCCAATCTTTGGAAGCCTACACTCCGATCCGGCGGCACAATACGGACTGGGCAATGCCTCCGGCCACCTCGTCGGAACAATGGCCTACCAAACCGTACCGCAGGCTTCCAGCCTGCAAGCCGGAGCAGGGATTGGAACCAAAGAGCACTACACCGCCAACGCATCGGCTTTTAATTCAGGGGTCGGCGGGTTTCTGGATTGGGAGAAGGCGCGGAAGATCGACTATGACGCCAACAACTATGATCGCTATGCCGGTGGTGCGCAGCTCCAGCATTTCGTGAACGACTGGCAGCTCGACCTCATCGGCTCCGGGCAGAAGAAGGAGTTTGGGGCGCAGGGATACTACGGAAGTCCCGCCGACCAATATGCCAAACAGACCACCGAAGATGCCCTGATTTTTCTCGGTGCGTCGCGCGGGGATCTGGATGATGCCTATTTCCGTACGAGTACCGCATGGCGACAGTTCGATGATGAAATAAGAGGTCTGACCCCTCATAATGTGCGCTCGCGCTTTGGAGCGGTGACGGCTGAGGGCCGCACGATGGAGGTTCAACATATTGCGCTCAACCTGCGCGGCGATCTTGAGTACGAACAGGTGGAAGGAACCAGCAAGGGTGACCGCACGCGCGGCTCGGTGCTGATTCTGCCGGAAGCACGGTTTGAGCGGGTCACCGTAAAGGCCGGGCTAAACTCCGTTTTCCAGACCTCGGAGGCCGCTGAGTTTTTGCCCATCGCGGGAGTCGACTGGCTCGCAACCGATAACTCCACGTTCTACGCGGCCTATTCCGAAACCATCCAACAGCCCGACTTCCAAACACTGAATAGCAATACCCTGCTCCAGCAACAACACACACGGAATACCGAGCTCGGCTTCCGGCAATTTGCCTCGGCGAGTCTCGACTGGCGGACGGCGGCATTTCATCGGCAGCTGGAAAATGCCTCGGACTGGGTCGCCGGAACAGCCACCGATCTTGGAACGCTGAATGTGGCTGGTCTGGAATCGGAAATTAGCTTTTATCCGTCGGAAGATCTGGAGCTTCGCGCATTCTACCAATGGGTCCACAAGGACAACAACCGAACCGACGGCCTCTACGAACTCGATTATCCCGAACATCTCGTCAACTTTTCTGGCCACTGGAAATTTACGCCCGAATTCCTGCTGTTTGCCGTGCAAACCCTGCGCTGGCAAACCGATAATGATGCACGCACGAGTAGCGATTTTGGAGCCGAGGCATCGCTTGGCTTGCATTGGTTCCCGCGCTTCGCGCATAGTGTCCGGCTTTCGATTCTAGTGGACAATCTGTGGGACACCGGCTTCCAGGCCATCGCTGGCCTGAAGCCTCCCGGCCGCACGGTTTCCACCGGAATCACCGTGGCGTGGTAGAAAAAGAAAACACCAAGGCACGAAGAACTCTAAGATACACGAAGCATGACCCCGTCGAACTTCGTGCCCTTTGAGTCTTCGTGTTTAAAATTTTAACGAATGAGGTTTTGAGATGGGATTTGAAAAAGGATCATTGAGTTTCCGCATATTTTTTGCGCAGCGGGATTTTGTTGAAGGGGATATTGAAAAGTTTGCAGCGGCCGCATTGCCGCCGTTAAACACGCTCGCCGAAGAAGAAATTCACGGCTGGGTGGCGAGCCGCCATATCCTCGACCGCAACATTACTGAAGAGACCGCCTACCTCGGTGGCTATCTGCGCCTCACCCTGACCCAAGCCAAAAAAGTTGTTCCAACCTCACTACTCCAGGCCGAAACCGCCGTGGAAGAGGTGGCCACGATGGAGGCCGAAGAGAAGCAATACCTCAACCAACAGGCGCGCTCCGAAATCAAAAAGCAGGTGAAAGAACGGCTACTTCCCGACATGCCGCCGCAACTTAAGGGCATCGACTTTGTCTTTGACGAGCGCTCGCACATGATCTACTGCACCGCGACCTCTGAAAAGCAGCTTGATGCCTTTGTGCTCAGCCTCATGCAGACCACGGGTGTGATTGCCGAAGTGGCCGACCCCGCCAGTATCGCTGCCAAAAGTGCACATATCGATGTGGAGAACTGGAGCCCCGCCAGCTTCTCCGACGAAATGGAAGACGGCATGGTCGACGGTACCGCCGGACGCGAGTTTTTGATGTGGCTGTGGTACTGTTCCGAGAAGCGCGGCGGGCTGGCGAATATCCCAGAGGTCGGAGAGACTGCCTACGGGGTTGAAGGGCCGCTTACGTTTGTAATGGAAGGCAAGGGCGCACACGAGATCACCCTGCGCAAAGGCGAACCCATGCTCAGCCCTGAAACCAAGACCGCCTTGCTCGGCGGCAAAAAGCTCAAGAAGGCCAAGGTTCAATTCGTGCGCGGCGAAGAAGCTTGGGCCTTCACGTTCGATGCCGATGAATTTGTTTTCCGCAGCCTCAAACTGCCGCAGACCGAAACCTTCGACCGCGTTGGAAAATTCCAGGAGCGCATGGTTCTGCTCGAAGCCTTTCGCGAAATGTTCTTCCACCTCTATGGTGAATTTATAAAGGAACGCGACGATTCCAAAGCATGGAAGGAAACCAAGGCCTCTATGCGCAAATGGGTCGGCGACCGGCCGACCTCGGCATAAAAACACCGCCCAGTAAAAAGCGGGGCGACCCATAAACCTAAATCGATTCTGATTATTTTTTCATCAACTTCGGGATCAAGCCGATATTCCAAAGTGCAGCGACGCCGATTAGGATATAGATAATCTTTGTCACCGTATTACTACCCACATGTCCAAAAACATTCTCGATCATGTTTTCTTCCATAATACCTTCAACCCCCATATTGATCGCACCTATGATGACCAGAATCGGTGCCACCGCATTCACTATGCCCAATACCTTTACCTTATCCATCGTTGTTCTCCTATTTGTTGTTGTAGTGAAACACTATTAACTAGACCCGAAACTCGTGGACACTTTAATAACTCCGGCTTAATCGTCAATCATTCTTTTAAGTGCAACATTACCGCGCCAGTTTCTTCTTGAGCATGTCGCCGATGAATGCGGAGAGAGTGGATTCCCGAAAGCAGAAACGTGACCACTCAAAGGCGTGCACGAGACCTCCCTCGTCGGTCGGCCGCCCTCCGCCTAGAGAGGTTTATTCTTGTTGAGTCGTTTCCGGTACTCCGCCTCGGCGGGTGCCACCCAGCAGCTTTTGCATTTGCACGGAATCTGGTTACAGGTTCCGGCACGGTCGCTGCTTTCCAGGGGTTGGATGCATTTCTCCACGGCTTGGGCCATTTTTCTGTAGCCTGCGTCGGCGGTGGATTCCCATCCGTTGGTCACCTGCCCCCATCCCTCGGCGTCAAGTGCGAGGGGTGCCATCAAGATCCGACTCTCAGAGGGAAGGGCCACGTTGACGAGTGCCGCGAAAGGCTGCACCGCCCATTCTTCACCAAAGGTCTGGGCAATATGCTCGCGCAACTTCCGCTCGGCCTCTGGATCGATGCGGCGCCATTCGTCCTTGTTCCATGAATAGGAGCCGTAAAATTGACCGTTTAGATCGAGCCAGTCGACGACGCGCTGGAAGCTATCCTGGTCGAGCGGCTCGTGCTCCTTGCCTCCCTCCAGCAACATCGGGGCAAGCGCACCGGCGTGTGAGAAATAATCTTTCGGCGTGCTGCGAACCGCCTCTTCGTTGCGCAGTGCCATTGAAACCAAATGAGGGTTGCCAGCCAGAGAACGATAGGCCGTGCTGGCTTTCACCCTCCCGAGCTTCAGCTCAGATTCATCCAGAGTACCGAGCAGATTGATCCCCCCGGCAAGCTCTTCACCAAGGCCGTGGCAGCGGATGCAGTGGCGGTCGAGGACCGGCTGCACAGTTTTTGTAAAGCTGAGGCCGCCTGCGTATTGCGGCCCGGCAGGAGGAACCGGCTTATGGACCGCGGCATTGAATCCGGATCTGTAGGATGGTGCAGAATCTCGTGGTTCATGGCAACCGACGCAACTGGTGGTTTCGCCAGAATGCGCATAGACAAAGGTGCGCATACTCATGACGCACATGTTGTTTTTATCCAGCAATTGGAAAAGCAGCGGAACGCCGGAGGGCGCTTCGAAGGCGACGGAGCCGTTTTCATCGACGGGGACAGTGCCGATTATTTTTTTCGGAAGTTCAAACAGCACCTTGCTGCGGTCGGGGGCGCGCTGGGCGGGTTGCGGATAGATCTGTACGATGCGCAACCTTTTGACGCTTCCCTTGGGAATGTGCCCGCTACTCTCGTAGACGTTCTGCACATAGAACGTGCCAGGGGTTCCATCGGGGGCATCGGGCAGAATAGAGGGTAGCGCGGGCTGCTTTTTTCGCGGCTGGAGCGGAATGGGTGCGAAGCAGGAAACCTTGGGATCCCGATAGACCAGCTCGCGCCCGCCGAGGGTGTCGATGAGATATATGGCATAGGCGTTGGCGGCCGGATTCCTTCCCTGCTGGGTGATTTTTCCGGGGGTGTAGGCGGCGAGAAAAAGATTTTCGCTGAGTGGATACGGAGTGCAGTAGGCCTTTTCGTGCCAGCCTTCGGTTTCCGGGAAACTCGCCTCGGGGGTGATGCGCTGGAGCGGTGCTTCGCCGTCGCGCCCTTTGGCGGGATCAATCAGGACAATGGAACCGGAAATGTAGCCGTGGTGCGCCCCGGCGGTAGCGCAGATAAGGCGCGATCCGGGAATGGCCTTGGCCTCGGAGGTCAGGCAAGGGTTGCGGGTATAGTTACCGTAGTAGTGGGCCGTGGAGGTGCCGTCGGGCTTGGTGGTCCAGAGGCCCTGATAGATGGTGTCGTGGCGATTGATGTAGTCCCAGCGGCACCAGATGATCCGCCCATCGTTCATGACGGAAGGATCCCACTCGTTGGCCTCGCCGTAGGCGATGGGCCGGATGTCGAACCCATTGCCGTCGCAGCCGTATAGGGTGTAGGTCATGCAGTATCGGCCGCCGTGGTGGCAGCGCACCCCGCCTTGATTGCGGGTGGAAACAAAAGCGATGCGGCCATCCGGCAAATAGCATGGATCAAAATCCTCGATCAGCGCGGTGCGGCGATCCTCCAGGCCTTCGAGCGGATCGGCGGAGGTTCCGGTGAGCTGGCGCAAACCGGAGCCATCGGTATTGATTTCATAGATAAAAAAACGGCGGTGCGTTTTGCGCGGTTCGGAGTGGTCGCAAAAGGAAAAGAGAATCCGATGACTATCGTAGGAAAGGTCGGGATGCAGTACGGAGCCGACTGGGAGCCGATCCTTAAGCAGCACCTCTTCGGTCGGCTGGTCCTTCCAGTTGCGGAGCACCACCAGACCATCACCCGCGCCGCTGTGGCGGCCGAGGTATTGGTCGGACTGGTGTGAAAAGGCAGGAACGGGCCGCTTGTTGATGAGCAAATCATCGAAGCCCAGCAACGGATGCGAAAGAATGATCCGGCGGCGCAGCCCGCGCAGCTCGTTAAGAAATTCCTCTTGGTCATCGCTGGCCTCCATCCTTTTTCCCAGAGAACGAAATTCCTCTTCTAACTCCGGAAGCGGTGTGGATTCCTGCACAAAGGCCAGTGTGGCACGAGTCAAGCTGAGAACGCTCGCCACGGTTCCCTGATCGGCAGGCATTGCGGCTTGCGTGGAAACCAGGGCAACGAGGAGCGACAAAACAATGGCCGGAGCACACCTCATTGGGTCTGCCCGAGTCGATAGACCGACAGTTTGTTTTCCATGAAATGCGGAATATACAGCACCCCTTCGGCACGGTTCAGGCCGATGTCCGCCGGTGAAGTGATTTCCACCAGCGTCCGCACGGTGGAACGGTCGGGACTGACGGTGCAGACCTTGTTTCCCATGAAGTCTGAGACGATCAGGGTTCCGTCGGCCAGCACCTCGATCCCGTCGAGGTTGGTGAAATGATCCGCCAGGCCAAAGGCCTGCGGCTCGTTTTTCCCGGTTGGATCGAGTTCGTAGATCTCGTGCAGCGACCAGCTGACGGCAAACATTTTCCCAGCGTGGAAAGTGATTCCATTGACGCCCTCCGGTGCGGGTATTTCCCGCTTGCGACCATCGGAGGCAATGCAGAATACTTTGCCGTGGAGGGTATCCGATACCCAGATGCTCCCTCCGTTCGCAACCAGATCGTTGGCATTGCCAAAGCCATCGGCCACCACCTCGGGTTTTCCGCCATCGAGCGTGCAGCGCATGAGCCGGGTGTTGTCGGTGAAGTATAGATGCTCCTCCAGCAGGCACATGCCCTTCGGTCCATGCAGCAGGGCCGAGGGTTGGCTCTCGATCCATCGCAAGGTTTTCAAGCTTCCGTCCAGATTCAGCAGTGAAATATGGCCCATGGAATCGTCGATCCAGTATTCGCCGGGCAGGCTTTCGATATTGGAAATATAAACCACCCCGTCGCCAACCAGCGCGCACTCAGGCACTTTGAATCCCTCGATCGTGGACACATGCTCCGCCACCCATGGCGGTGGCGGGCGGCCACATCCGGCAGTCACCAAGCCCACAATCAGCAGTCCGATCCATTTCTCGTTTTTCAGCATATCAACCTTCCTGTCCGGCTCTTTGGCCGGCTAGCTTGCAAGGTGTTTCTTGAGCAGGCGGATAAATTTTTCGGCGGGCTTATGTTCGGCACCCATCATACAAGCTTGAATCCAGTTGCGTTCGAGCAGGTAGGCGCTGCGGTAGCTAATCAGCACACCATGCTCCTTGAGCATATCGCCGATGGATTCGGATGAGTGGATTTCCGGAAGCACAATCGTGACGACTGCAGGCATGGCGCAAGCGTCAGGCGCGAGAATGGGCACATCGATTACGGCCAGCTTGCGACGAATGGATTTTGACCACTCGCGAATATTTTCGAAGCGCTTTTCCCAATCATGCATCTTGAGCGCCGCGAGCAAGGCATAGACGAGGTTGGACTGAATCGTGTACGGAATTCCGTCGCTCTCTTGGTAGATACCGAGGTCGAGCACGCAGGGCAAATAATCGGGCGCAGGGGACAAGTCGTGATTATGGAATACCATCGAAAGCCCGGCGATAGAGGCGAGGCCCTTGCCGCTGGTGGCGGAGGCGAGGTAAACGCCGGAGAGGTCAACCGGGACGGTGCCGATGGAACTGATGCAGTCCATACAGAGCTTAACGCCCTGTTCGTTGCAGACCTGCTTATACATTTCGAGGTCATTGAGGACCCCGGTAGAGGTTTCGCAGTGCGTGCCCCAGATCCATTCGGTTCCGGGGTTTTCCTTGAGAGCCCGCTCGAGATCCGCACGTTGGAAATTTTGCCCTTCAGGAATTTCAAGCATTTGGAAAAAGAGCTTTGCGCCATTGGCGTTCTTGACGAGGCGGCGGCCAAATTCGCCGCTGATCAAAATCAAGCCCGGTTGGCCTAGCAGGGAAAGTTGTCCAGCAATAGCATCATTGGCAAGCGTGCCGGGGCCCATCATGATTTCAACCTGATCCGCATTGCCGAGTTCGCACAAAAGCTCCCGCACCTGCTGGAAGTCCTTCACGAAGAGGTTGCCGCGATGCGAGCAGGGCTTGTCTTTGTAGACCTCCTGTACCTGTTTGGAAAAGTCGACCGGGCCGGGCAGGAAGTTGAAGGCCGCGGTGTCGTCGTTGAGAAGTTCAGGAGGCTCCTTAGCGAAGGAACGGGAGTGGTTCTTGAGATTGTAGTAGGCATCGACCGTGGCGAACATCGGTTGATACTGCGCCTCCTCGCTTCCGACCAGCGGGCCGAAGGGCTCAAAGCCCAGATACTTGTATAACTTGATTTGGCGAATGGTTCCGGAGATGACGAAAAGGTCGCTTTCCCGGTCAATAGCCAGCTGAACGAGCTGGGCAATCAACCCCTGTGAAATGCGGGTATAGCGATATTTTTCCTCAACGGCCAGCAAGCGGATTTCGCAGGGCGTGCGGTCGGCAGGGAGGAAGGAGTCGAGGTTTTCGAGTTTGCTATCGAGCGAGAACGGGCGTTGGTCGCGGTAGGCAATCATGCCGGCGAGCTCGTGGGTGCTTTCGTTCACACAAATGATGTAGGTGTTTTCTTCGTGAAACTTATCGACCAACTTTTTGTCGTGGTTAGGGTCGTGCTGAGGAATCTCCTCGACAAAGGTTTTATAGTTCAGCGCATGGACGGCTTCGATCTCCCACGGTTGCTCAGCGACCTTAAATATAAATGTATCCAGCAAGCCCATATCTATGCCTCCCTTCGGGGTAAAACTTCGCCGAACACCCTGCGGAGGCGTTCGCGGTGTGCAAAAAGAATGATGACCGAGGCTCCTGCTAGTCCCGCAACCACGTGCCCGGGTTGCTTGAGCGCGTACGCGACCAACGGCAGCAATAAAAAAGCGCCCAGTCCGCTAAGAATAAAGCCGCAGCGAAAGATCATTAAAATCCCCGTGATACACAGCAATCCCAGCGCAAGCTGGGGATCGTAGGCCAGATAGGCTCCAATGGCCGTTGCAATACCACGCCCGCCACGAAACTGAAGAGAGGCCGGCCAGATATGACCTGCGATGACCGCCACCAGCACAAGGGCAACAATAGGTTCCGCCACCTCGAACATCCGGGCAAGCACCACAGCGGCCAATCCCTTGAGTGCATCACCAACCAGCGTGATCACGAATCCCGGTCGACCAAGAATACGGCCCACATTGCGCGCACCCACTCCGCCACTGCCCTGCTCGCGAATATCCAATTTCGCTTTGAATCGCACAAGATAATAGCCCGTACAGAATCCTCCCAGAAGGTA
>JAUXGY010000034.1 GCA_030621805.1 Kiritimatiellales bacterium
TGGCAAAAACACCTGCTGCTCGTCGTAGGCTACGTCACCATGTTCGTCATGATCGTCGGCTTCCTACCTTGGTTCCAGACCGATGATATTCACCCCATCTGGCACCCGCAGCGCTTTCTTGGCTACTTTGCCACCACCGCGCTGATCTACGTCACGATCGACATGATGATCAGCCGCTACAAAAAGAAACGTGCCATGCACAAGTTTTCGCACTCGACCGACTGGCTCTTTTTGATCCTGCTGTTCCTGACCGCACTTACCGGAATCCTGCTTCACTTCCTTCGGATTAACGGCCTGCCAATGTCTACATACACCATGTATGTCATCCACATGGCTATTCTGGTTCCGATGCTCATGATCGAGGTTCCATTTGGCAAGTGGTCTCATCTTGCATATCGCCCGCTTACCGCCTACCTTCACAAGGTTAAGCAACGGGCTGCGGCCCAGAAATAGGGGCTCGGCATGAACAAAATTCTTGAGAAAAGACAACTTTCGGAAACCGTGTTTCTGATGCGGGTCGAAGCACCGCTGATCGCCCGCGAGCGCAAGGCAGGTCAGTTCATCATTCTTCAGCTCGACGAGGATTTCGGCGAGCGCATTCCGCTCACCGTAGCCGATGCCAATTTGGACGAAGGCTCCATCTCCCTCATTTTCCAGGCGGTCGGAAGGACGACAAAGAAAATGGCGGCGATGGATGTAGGCGATGAAATTGCCGCGCTCGTCGGCCCGCTCGGCACCCCGACCCATATTGAAAACTTTGGCACCGTGGTCTGCGTTGGTGGCGGAATTGGCGTGGCTCCGCTCCACCCGATTGCCCAGGCCATGAAGGCCGCCGGCAACAAGGTCATCATCATTATGGGCGCACGCAACAAGGAACTGCTGATCCTCGAAGAGGAAATGCGTGCCATCGCCGACGAGTTGATCATCTGTACCGACGACGGATCAATCGGACGCAAGTGCCTCGTCACTGAACCGCTCAAGGAACTCTGCGAGCAGGATCCCATGCCCGATCTGGCTGTCGCCATTGGCCCGCCGATCATGATGAAGTTCTGCGCCGAAACCACGCGCCCCTATAAAGTAGCCACGCAGGTTTCGCTCAATACCATTATGGTGGACGGCACCGGCATGTGCGGCGGCTGCCGCGTTACTGTCGGCAACGACACCAAATTTGTCTGCGTCGATGGCCCCGAGTTCGACGGTCACCTCGTCGACTTCGACAACATGATGAACCGGCTCAACGCCTATAAAAAGCAAGAGACCGAAGATCACACCTGCAGAATTGGAACTTCATCAGGAAAAGAATAATGACTTATATCCCCGCTGAAACACTGGCCGAAGCCGCCGTCCAATCTCTGGAAGAACTCAACGCAAAAACGGAACCGCTCAAGCCCAAAGAACGCATGGCGATTCCGGCGCAAGAGATGCCCGCACAAGATCCCGCAATTCGCCGCACAAACATGGAAGAGGTGGCACTCGGCTACACGCCCGAACAGGCAAAACTCGAAGCGGAGCGCTGCCTCCAGTGCAAGACCGCACCCTGCATCGCGGGCTGCCCCGTCGGCATCGATATTCCCGGCTTCATCCAGGCCATCGCAGACGGCGGCAACAAAAAGTCCATCGACATTCTCAAGGAGAGTAGCCTGCTGCCCGCTGTCTGCGGACGGGTCTGCCCGCAGGAGAGCCAATGTCAGGCACCCTGCACCGTCGGGAAGGCCCTCAAGTCGGTCGACAAGGCCGTCAGCATTGGCCGTCTCGAACGCTATGTGGCCGACTGGGAACGCGAAAATAATCTGATGGAAACGCCCGCCGTGAAACCCGAAACCGGCAAGAAGGTCGGCATCATCGGCACGGGGCCTGCTGGACTTACCGTCGCGGCGGATATTCGGCGCGAAGGTCACACCGTCGTGCTCTTCGAAGCCTTCCACAAACCCGGAGGCGTGATGGTCTACGGCATTCCCGAGTTCCGCCTGCCCAAGGCGATCGTGCAGAAGGAAATCGATGCACTCCTCGAAATGGGATGCGAACTCAAACCCAACTTTGTGATTGGCCGTACCCGCAAGGTTCAAGATCTGCTCGACGAAGACGGCTTCGATGCGCTCTTTATCGGAACGGGGGCCGGACTTCCGCGCTTCATGAATATTGAAGGCGAAAACCTCGTCGGTGTTTATTCCGCCAACGAATACCTCACCCGCTCCAACCTCATGCGTGCCTACGATAAAAAAAAGGCCGCCACCCCGATTTTCGAATCGGAAAAAGTCGCCGTGCTCGGCGGGGGTAACGTGGCTATGGATGCCGCGCGCACCGCCGTTCGGCTCGGGGCCAAAGAAGTACATTTGATCTATCGCCGCACCGAAGTTGAAATGCCCGCCCGCGTCGAGGAAGTCGGCCACGCCAAGGAGGAAGGCGTGATCTTCCACCTACTTGAAAATCCCAAGCGCATTCTTTCCGACGAACGCGGCTGGGTACGCGGCATCGAATGTCTGCGCTTTGAACTCGGCGAACCCGACGACTCCGGTCGCCGCCGCCCCATGCCTATCGACGGGAGCGAATTCGAGATCGATCTCGACACCGTCATCGTCGCCATCGGCAACGACTCCAACCCGCTGATCCGCCAAACCACCCCCGGCCTCGAAACCAACCGGTGGGGAAATATTATTGCCGATGAGAACGGGAAATCCTCGCTCGACCGCATCTACGCCGGCGGCGACATTGTGCTCGGCGCCGCCACCGTCATCCTCGCCATGGGCGAAGGCCGCAAGGCCGCCGCCGCCATGAACGAAATGCTTGCCCAAACCGACTAGACCGCTTTGCAGTAAAAATATTTAACCCAAAAAGGAGTTCATCATGAAAGAGTGGAAAACCGCAGACGACATCCTGGATTACGCGATCGAAAACGAGCAAGGGGCCGTCGACTTCTATCGGGAGCTGGCCGGGAAGGCCACCAAGTCCTGGGTTAAAAAGATCTTCGAGGACTACGCCAAGGAAGAAGAGGGCCACAAGGCCAAAATCGAGGCCGTCAAAGCCGGCAGAAAACTCCAGCCCGTCGAAAAAAAGGTTCTGGATCTTAAACTGGGCGACTATCTCGTCGACATCGAACCCACGTCCGACATGGACTACCAATCCGCGCTCGTGCTGGCGATGAAACGTGAAAAAGCCGCATTCCGCCTCTACACCGCCCTCGCCGAACAGATGGAAGATCATGAAGAATTGCGCGATCTCTTTCTGCTTCTCGCTCAGGAAGAGGCCAAGCATAAACTGCGCTTCGAGATCGAATACGACGAACAGATCTTAACCGAGAACTAGTTCATAAAGCCCGCCTCCCGGTGCCATCCTCCTGAATCGAATCTCAAGTCCGCCTCTCGCAGTATATTCCTACCTGCCCTTGTCGAGATTGTATTCATACACGAAGCTTTGTGCCGCCGTACCTTGGCGAAAGATTTCTTTGAGCCGTTCGGAGGCATTGTATTCATACGAAGTCGCAAAAGCCTGAGCCCCTCCAATGGAGACGACGGTGTTGGTTGTGTTGCCCATTGCGTCGTGTTGATGGTTGACCACGGAATACACTGAAGACACGGAACTGGTGGCAGACGTAAGGCGGTTGAGCGCATCGTAGGAATAGGCATTAGTGCTGGCTGAATCGCTGATGGGTTTTTGCTGGCCGTCGGGATAGTAGGTGTAGTCGATGGGGGCAGGCAGGAAAGCCTGCCCCACGTAATGAGTGTGACTCAAGCGTCCCGCCTGACACACACCGTTTTAATTTGGGAATGACCTACGATGTCAGCTTGGTCGACAACAGGTACTCTGATCCTTTCGTCTCGACTTACGTTCTTAACAAACGCCCCTTCTTCCAGTAAAATTACAACCACTACAGCCACGACCCATAATACTGGAATAAGTAATGATGCTAGGAACAGACCAACTGATCGCTGTCGCATTTTCCAAAGAATAGAGTCTCTTTTCAGAAACAAGACTGCTTTATTTCTAAAGAGAAAAGAAATATTCTTTGGGCTACGAAACCCTAAAGGCGTAACGTACGACATAGCCTCTTCTGGATATTTTTTGAGCAATAAATATCGCGTTCGACCACAGTAATAGCTCGCTAACGCCCACACAGACACTATCGAAACGACACCAACCCATAGTAATAAATCAACACACATCAAGGGCACTCCTTTGGTCTTTGTTCATACAAAGTCTGAACTAAAGATCCTGATATCATACCATGTACCTCGCCAACTACAGGAGAAAATCCAGCCCCAATATTTAACTGCCCTCCGTGATACGCTAGCGGATCCAAAAGATTATCTATACCTCCAACATAATCCAAACCGACAGCTGGGCCAAATTCGAGCGAACCACCCGCCTGTAAAGAAAAGCCGTCTAAGTCACTTACAGAATCGGCATTCGTCACTTGAATAAATCCGCCAGCAAAACCACTCGGCGTACCCAATCCGCCACTAAGAGATTCCACAAAGCCAATACTCCACCCATTTTCTTCGCTGTGGCCAACAGCCAATCCACCATCAACTCCTCCTGATGGAAGAAGCTGAATTTGAGCCGCCCCCCCTATAACAACAGTCCATAAACCAGACGGATCTCTATAGTTCACGGGGCTACTTCCGAACGCTTCGTAGAGGTTCAAACCACCGCTAATCCCGATGGGGTCCTTGGAGAGCCAGCGGCCGGTTTCGGGGTTGTACCAACGGGCGCGGAAATACATGAGGCCGGTGGCCCAGTCGATTTCGCGGCCTTGGAAGGTGTAGCGATTTCCGATGACGGATTGTTGATTTGCGATTGAGTTGCCGGTGGCGTCTTTGACGTCGAGGATTTCGCCGTAGGCTGAATATTCGTAGGATTCGACGATGGTTCCGGTGGAATCGACGAGGGCGAGGATGGTATTTTGGTGGTCCTTTATCGCGTAGTAGGTGGTGCTGGTGGTGTGGTCGGTGAACGATAATAAATTGTCGATGCCGGTGCCCCAGATGTAAGTTCTCAACAAGTTTCCGTCGCCGTCTAAATCCGCGACTACTTGTTGACCGGTGTAAACGTAGTGCTCAACGTTGGTTCCTTCGATGCGGCTGGTGCGCCGGTTTAAAACGTCGTATCCGTATTCAACGAAGCTGGAAGCCGCATCTACGGAAGTTAGCCGGTAGCGTTCGTCCCAGCCCAGGGTAATGCCGTTGAGGTTGGTGAGGCATCCGGCGGTGTTGTAGGCGTGGTGGTTGATGAGGTTGGTGGGGCTGGCGGTTTCGAGCCAGTAGTCTTTTTCGGCGTAGGTGGTGTTTCCGGCGCGGTCGCGGATGGCGATTTTGACGGTGTTGGTTTGGCCGGTAAGTGCGGGGAGTTCGGCGAAGAAGCGGTTGCCGTTGATGAGGGGGACGGTGGTTGCGCTGGTGGTGAGGTTGCTGGCCCAGAGTTCGCCCCAGCGGTTGTCGGTGCCGATGGGTTCGTTGGAGGTTCCTGAAATATAGAGGCGAAGGGGTCAGTCCTATAATTTAATGTTTTGTCGGAAAAAGCTCCCGTCCGATTAAAGTGCAGGAAAGTCGGCACCGAGAAGAAAAGCTCTCGATGACGGGACAGTGCTTTTTAGAATGCGGTCTTCCTCATGCTCTTGTGCGGATTGTTTTAGACATTGGAAAGGCTCTGCCCTACTCTTCCGGCTACTTATTAATCAAACCAACGATCCCTTTTTATTATGAGCGCAAAAGAAGATAACATCCCCATGGAAATTGAAATCGTGAACGAGCTGGAGGTTCCAGACACCCTGCCGGTCATGCCGCTGAAAAACTTTGTGCTCTTCCCTCACATGATTGCCCCGCTGATTGTGACGACGGAGCAGTCGAAAAAGTTGGTTGGAAAATTAT
Organism: Kiritimatiellales bacterium; assembly: GCA_030621805.1. Classification (GTDB taxonomy): domain Bacteria; phylum Verrucomicrobiota; class Kiritimatiellia; order Kiritimatiellales; family Pontiellaceae; genus Pontiella. The sequence goes on from JAUXGY010000034.1 coordinate 5,865, forward strand.
CCGAACGTACGCCGCATTTCATCACCGCACTCCAGCGGAGAGAGGAGATCGATGAGGCGAAGTTGACGAAGGACGACATCTATCGCGTCGGTTGCGTTGCCCGAATGATTAAGACCATCAACTTCCCCGATGGCTCCACGCACCTTCTCGTTGAAGGTCTATCGCGTTGTACTCTTAAAAACCTAAACACTAAGGCCGACTATCCGACCGCCAAGTACCGCATGATCAAGGACGCCAAGGATACCTCGGTTGAAACCGAGGCCCTCGCCCGCAACGCCTCGGAAAAGTTTCAGCAGATCGTGACGATGTCGCCCAACATGCCCGACGAGCTCGCCATTGCGATCTTTAACATGGACACCCCGGAACAACTTTCTGACCTGCTCGCCACCAACCTGCCGGTTCCGATCGAGGTCTGCCAAAACCTGTTGGCCGATAACCAGCCCGGCCGCCGTCTCAAGACTCTGATGGAATTCCTTAACCGCGAATTCCAGATTCAGAAGCTGGGAAACAAAATCCAGAGCAAGGTCAACGAAACCTTCAGCAAGACCCAGCGCGAAATCTTTCTGCGCGAACAGCTCAATACCATCCAAAAGGAGCTCGGCGAAGACGACCCGCAAGCCAGCGAATTGCTTGAACTCGAAAAGGCGCTCGAAGAGGCCAAACTGCCGAAAGCGGCGCGGGCAGCAGCCGATAAAGAACTCCAACGGCTTAAGGCCGTTCCTCCCGCCTCGCCCGAGCACGGCGTGATCCGCACCTATCTTGATGTGCTTTCCGAACTGCCGTGGAACACCAGCACCGAAGACCACCTCGACATCCTTGCCGCGCAGAAAATTCTCGATAAAGACCACTATGGTCTGGAGAAGGTCAAAGAGCGCATCCTTGAATACCTCTCCGTGCTCAAGCTCAAGAAGGATATGAAAGGGCCGATTCTCTGCCTCGCCGGCCCTCCAGGAGTCGGAAAAACATCGCTCGGAAAATCCGTCGCCCGTGCACTGGGTCGCGAATTTGTACGCATGTCGCTCGGCGGCATGCACGACGAAGCCGAAATCCGCGGCCACCGCCGCACCTACATCGGTGCCATGCCCGGACGCATCGTCGAAAGTATCCGTCGCTGCGGCGCAAACAACCCCGTTTTTATGCTCGATGAAATCGACAAGGTGGGAAAAGACTTTCGTGGCGACCCCTCCTCCGCCCTGCTCGAAGTGCTCGACCCTGAACAAAACTCGACCTTTAACGACCACTACCTCGACGTCGACTTTGACCTCTCCAAGGTGCTCTTCATCACCACCGCCAACCAACTCGAAACCATTCCCGGCCCGTTGCGCGACCGCATGGAGGTGATCCATATCTCCGGCTACACCCTTCAGGAAAAAGTACACATTGCCCGCCGCTACCTCGTTCCGAAAGCGATTAAGGCACACGGCCTCAAGCGCACTCAAATTAAGTTTTCCAAGGATGCGCTTGAAGGGATCATTGCCGGATATACCCTCGAAGCCGGTGTCCGTAACCTCGAACGACAGATTGCTAATGTTTGCCGCAAGGTGGCACGCGGTTTTGCCGAAGGAAAAACCCGCTCGGTGGAGGTTACCCCTCGCAAGGCCAAAGGCTTCCTCGGTCCGGTGAAGATTGAAAAGGACGTTGCCGAACGCGAGGCGATGCCCGGCGTGGTAACCGGTCTGGCCTGGACCCCCTATGGCGGCGACATTCTCTTTATCGAAGCCACCCGCATGGCCGGAAAAGGGGGTCTTATTCTTACCGGCTCGCTCGGCAGTGTAATGAAAGAATCCGCCCGCGCGGCACTCAGCTATCTCCGCGCCAATGCCGCCGCCTTTAAGCTCGACGAAGACCTCTTCCTCAAAAGCGACATCCACATCCACGTCCCCGCCGGAGCCACCCCAAAAGACGGCCCCTCGGCCGGTGTGGCCATTACACTGGCCATCCTCTCGATGCTGAAGAACCAACCCGTCCGCCCCGATCTCGCCATGACCGGCGAGATTTCCCTGCGCGGCCGCGTGCTGCCCATTGGCGGGCTGAAGGAAAAAGTTCTCGCCGCATCGCGCGCCGGGATCAAGCACATCATGCTACCCGAAAAGAACAAGATCGACCTCGACGAAATCCCGGCCGATGTGAAAAAGAAGCTCACCTTTAAAACCGTCAAAAACATCGACCAAGCCCTGCGCTATGCGCTGAAGCTCTCAGCGGAAGAGAATTAAACAGAATAATTAGGACAGAATAATTCCGGCGGAAGCAGAACAATCATTCTGTCCATAATTATTCTGTCAACCACTACGATGGAGGAGATTGCTTTGAAAAAAATACTGCTATCCGTTTTTATTTTCTCTTGTGTTTTTCTTGGCTATTCCGAGCCAATCCCCGCCGATAGCATTCTGGCATTTGTGCGAACCAAACTACCCAACGACCCACTCAAACTGACCGGTACGCTGAAGGTGCGGACGAAAAAAGGCTTCACGAAAACCAGCCTGCCGGTCGAGATGGAACTCGATTGGGGCGCCGCCGAGCCGACGGCTGCATACCGTATTGGTGACCAGACGCTGGACATTACGTGGAACAACGATCTGCCCAGCTATGTCTTTTCCAAGGGAGGCACCTTGCCGACCGACGATATTCTCGGCACCGGACTCAACTGGGCAGACCTGAGTTTTTCGATGCTTTGGTGGCCGAACGCCAAGCTGATCGATGAAGAAAAAAAGATTAATCGCGATTGCTACGTCATCGACGTACCCGTTCCAGATTCGAAAAACACCATGCGTCTGTGGATCGAAAAGAAGATGGGCATGCTGCTCGAAACCCAAACGCTCGATGCGCAAAAAAAAGAGATTCGCCGCATGAAGATCAAAAGCATCAAGAAGATGGATGGCATGTGGGTGGCGAAGGATCTCGAAATCCGCAACAAGGCCTCCGGAAACAAAACCACGCTACAGACGACTGATTTGCAATGGAAGAATCCAAAGCCCACTCCCGTGGCCTTCGACCCCGCCGACTCGGTCAACCAGCTCGCCATCGATCTCTATAAAAAACTCACTGCCGAAAAGGAGGGCAACCTCTTCCTTTCGCCCTACTCCATCTCATCCGCACTGGCAATGACCTACGGCGGCGCAAATGGCGAGACCGCGGAGCAGATGGGAAACACCCTCTACTTTGGCGGACAGGGCACCACCCATCCGGCCTTTTCCTACCTTCGCACCAAGCTCAACGGCATTCAGAAAAAGGGACATATACAGCTCAGCGTCGCCAACAAACTCTGGCCGCAGAAAGGATACAAATTCCTGCCGGACTACATCGCTATGACCAAAGAGTTCTATGGAAGCGAAATTGAAAATGTTCCATTCACGAGCGACCCCGAAGCCGCCCGGTTAAGAATCAACACCTGGGTGGAAGACCAGACCAACGACCGGATCAAAGATCTAATCCCCGAGAAAGTGCTCGGCCCGCTGACCCGTCTCGTGCTCGCCAACGCCATCTATTTTAAAGGCAACTGGGCCTCCCCGTTCAAAACCGAGCACACCCGCCCTGCCCCGTTCAAACAGGCCGACGGCACCACTATCGAAGTGCCTATGATGTCGCAGACCGCCGACTTCCGGATCGCCCATACCAAGGAGTTTCGGGCTCTGGAACTCCCCTACGAAGGCGGCGACATCTCGATGCTGATCCTGTTGCCAAATGCCTCGGATAAACTTCCTGCTCTTCATTTGGAAATGATCGACGGGTTGGCGTTCAACGAAATGGAAGTGATGATGCAGCTACCCAAGTTCAAGCTCGAATCCACCTTCATGCTGGACGACACCCTCACTGCCATGGGCATGCCGCTCGCCTTTTCGCGGCAGGCCGATTTTTCGGGCATGGACGGAACCAGGGATCTCTACATCGGTGCCGTCATTCATAAGGCGTTTGTAGAAGTAAACGAGGAAGGCACCGAAGCCGCCGCCGCGACCGCCGTAGGTATGCGCGCCACCAGCATGCCGCCGCAATTCATTGCCAACCACCCGTTCATCTTCTTGATCCGCGAGAATAGCACCGGCACGATTCTGTTCATTGGGCGGGTAATGACCCCCTCTGCGTAGACGAGGGTGAGCTGTCGTTCCTCCAGAATGGCTTCGCACCTGCCTCGTTCAAGAAGAACATTGCCAAGCTAATTTTTTTCGCACAAGCCCGACCCAACAGCAATTGTAGGCAACCGAGTTCTGCTACTACGTCTGGCCGGCGGTGTCGGGGCATTGCTATCGAGAATCAACCCGAAAAAAGTAAAACCGCCGCATATCAACTATGCGGCGGCTTTTTATTCTACAGGTGCAATGCCGACTACCTTACGGTCGTGAAGGACCATTGCGTTCCGGTGGTTGTTCCGGTTGCGTTCACTTCATCGA
>JAUXGY010000347.1 GCA_030621805.1 Kiritimatiellales bacterium
ACGGGATTCGCGATGAAAATAACATTTATTGGTGCGGGCAATATGGCGGAGGCCATTTTTGCAGGGGTTGTGAATCAGCAGGTTGTTGCGGCTAGCGATATCTGCGTGACGGATATTTCCGAGGTGCGGCTACAATACCTTTCCGAAAAATATGGTGTGGGAACGTCGCTGGACAACCCGTCGGCGGTGGCCGAGGCCGATGTGGTGGTGCTGGCGGTCAAGCCGCAGATCTTCCCTGTGGTCTGGCCGGAAATTCTCGATGCACTTCAGCCCGAGACGCTGGTGGTTAGTGTGATGGCCGGGATTCCTTCTTCCACGATTTCAGCGGGAAAACCCATCCGCATTGTGCGGGTGATGCCCAATACCCCAGCCCTGATCGGTATGGGTGCCGCCGGAATTGCGGCGGGCGAGTTCGCCACAGAGGAGGATCTTAAACTAGCGGAAAAGTTAATGACCGCAGTGGGTATGGCTGTGAGAGTGGAGGAAGAGCAACTACATGTGGTTACGGCTGTGAGTGGCAGCGCTCCGGCGTATGTCTTCTACCTGCTTGAAAATATGCTCTCCGCCGCCGAGCAGATGGGGATGGAAAAAGAGACCGCACGCGAACTGGCCCTGGCCACGGTGGCGGGTGCGGCGGAGTTGATGAAGCAGTCCGGCGAAGAGGCCGAAGCACTGCGCAATAAAGTAACTTCGAAAGGAGGAACCACCGCCGCGGCCATTAATACCATGATTGAGCGCGGGGTGGGCGAAGCTGTTATTGAGGCCATGCACGCCTGCGCCACGCGCTCCAGAGAGCTGGCCAATGGGTAGAAAAAAAGCCATCGCCAAAAAGAAAAAGAGATCCCAGAATCGGAATATTTGGGGGGGGCTCTTTATTGTTCTGATTCTGTATGTCGGCGTCCATGTGATTTCCCGGACGGAAGGTGCGCGTACGGCCGTAGTCGACAAAATTTCGAATGGTACCCGCCTACCGGTTGCGTTGGAGAGCTGCGGTGCAACGCCGTTGTTGGGGATGCGCCTCAGAGGGTTGGATTTCTACGGCGTTCAGATGCCTGATGTGCGCGTTAAATTTAACTGGTTCTCGTGGCTTTCCAAGGAGACCCCGTTTGTCCGGCAGCTTGATATCCGAGGGATGGAAGTAAAGTTCAAACGGGTTCCGGACTCTGGAAATTGGGAGCCGCTGGTTCTGCATGGGTTGGGGAGCAAACTCGGGGTCGTGCTGGGGCTTAACCCGGTGCAGTTGCAGGCCGACGATGGCCTTCCCAAATTCCCCGCCTACGTGATCAACGAGAAAACTCTGCTCCAGCTACGCCGCGCCAAGGTGATCTGGCACGACGAACTAGATCGAGAGCTCGCTTATATTACCGATGTGGACACGAGGATTAAAGAGGTTGCCTTTAGCGACCGTAAGGCGTTGCAGACCGTGCTCAAATGCGGCCATATCAAGTTGGGCTCGGGGCACCTGTTGCGAGACCTCCAACTCGAGGTCTTCAGGATCGACGGCTACAAGCCGGCGCTCATCCTGAAAATGTCCGATAGTGCCGGGGAATACGAAGGCTTCCAAACCGAAATCCTCTGGCAGGATCTAGGCTTGCACCTCAAGGCTTTGACCACGTTGTAGGAGGACCCAAGAGGGGCCGCCTGTGAATCTTAATATCAAGGGTTTTATGAGAGAAAAATGAGGAAGGCAGAATGGCGTTTTCTAAAATTCATCGGGGGACCCTTTTTATTGTTATAACCCCGAAAACGCTTCTCGCACACACCGTGCGAAAAGCAATTTCCCATCCATAGGATTGTTTCTTACATGATTACCAAGACCATTACCCCGTTTCTTTTCCCCCTATTATTAATTATGCTGCTGCAGTCTGGAGTGGCTTCGGCGGCATTTTTTGTTGCGCCTGACGGAAAGGATTCAAATCCAGGCACGATGGCCAAGCCCTTTGCCTCATTGGAGCGTGCCCGAGATGCTGTTAGGGTCGCTAAGAAACATGCCGGGGCATCTTGGGGAGGGATGACTGTCTGGGTGCGTGGCGGACATTATCAGTTAACGAGGACATTTGAGCTCACTCCGCAGGATTCGGGAGTCAAGGGTGCCCCTGTGATGTATGCGGCCTATCCGGGAGAGATTCCTGTGATTAGTGGTGGCTCCACGATCAAGAAGTGGAGTCGACTCACGGCGGAACTACCAGCCATAACAGAAGCTGCCAAAGGTCGTCTCTGGGTGGCAGATGTGGCCAAGGGCGAGATCTTCCATTACTTCTTTGTAGATGGTGTAAAGCAGCAGCGGGCTGCGACTCCAAACGGGATTGGCTCCTACCGGAACCGAGGAGTTTATCCCCAGATCAAGAAATGGGGGCCGGTGGACCCCAAGGGACAGGTGATGACTTTCCCCAAGGGTGCGCTGAAGAACATCCCTAATAATGGTGATTGCGAGGTATGGCTGCCAATCAACAACTGGTGTTTTCAAAAGGTGGTATTGCGCGATGTGGATGTGGAGGCCAGCACAGGTCGCCGCTGCTCAAGAATGCCAGCTTATCATTCCCCCCGCCCAGGTGGATACGGTTACTTTGGGTTCCCGTTTCGGCTTGAAAATGCCTTGGTTTGTCTCGATATCCCAGGAGAGTGGTGTGTGGACACGACGGCTGGAAAAATTTACTACTGGCCATTGTCTGGAAATATGGATGGGGCAGAAGCCATCTCCGCCCG
>JAUXGY010000050.1 GCA_030621805.1 Kiritimatiellales bacterium
CGCGACGAGGACGTCGCGTCTACGAAAGCGTTCGTTCCACTCGTTATTCTACTCCTGCTCGCCAGCGCAACACTGCTTTTTGCCCCCCTCTTCGGCATTAAGTTCATCCCGTTTTCCGCCACCGGACAGGAGCATGAAATCCTAATGGATATTCGTGTTCCGCGCGTACTCTGCGCCTTCGCGGCGGGGGCGATGCTTTCGCTCAGCGGGATGTCGTTTCAGGCGCTCTTCCGCAATCCACTCGCCACGCCGTTTACGCTCGGCGTCTCCAGCGGCGCAGCGCTCGGCGCGGCGATATTTATCCGGTTCGGACTGGCCTTCACCCTGCTCGGCATCTCCGGCACCTCGCTGGCGGCGTTCGGCGGTGCACTGATTGCCGTAGCGATGGTCTACGGGCTAACCCGGATCAAGGGTGGCTTCACGACCACCACTCTGCTACTCGCCGGAATCGCCATCAGCTTTTTCTTCTCCAGCCTAATCCTGCTCATCCAATACACCAGCGGGCTGTCGCAATCCTTCCGCATTATCCAATGGATGATGGGCTCGTTGACCGCGGCCGACTATGGAAAGCTCGTCAACCTGCTCCCGTTCCTTGCCATCGGCGGGGTGCTGCTGCTCTTCCTGCATCGCGAAATGAACCTGCTGATGGTCGGCGAAGACATTGCCATCAGCCGCGGCGTGAATGTCGGGCGGGTTAAAAAGCTCATCTTCCTTGCAGCCTCACTGATGGTTGGCGGCGTGGTGGCCGTCTGCGGGCCGATTGGGTTTGTCGGGATGATGTCGCCGCACATCTGCCGCCTGCTCGTTGGCGCCGACCATCGTTTTCTAACCCCCGCCTCGTTCCTGTTCGGAGGGCTGTTCCTCGCGATTTGCGACACGCTTGCACGGTCGCTCCTCGGCACCACCGAAATCCCCGTCGGCGTCATCACCGCCCTGCTCGGTGGCCCGTTCTTCATCTGGCTGCTACTCAGCCGAAAGAACGACTTGGAACTTTAACGTAGACGGAGCTTCCAGCTCCGTTGCATACACTCGGCACGACTGCCCGGATTCCCCGCAACGGAGCTAGAAGCTCCGTCTACATTCAGCTACCATCCCACACATGAAAACCATTGAAGAAAAAGAGCAGAAACTCCTCGAAGAGCTCAAATCCTATGGAGCGCTCGCCATCGCCTATTCGGGTGGGGTCGACTCCTCCTACCTCGCCGATTGCGCCCACAAGGTATTGGGTCAAAACGCCCGGATGATTATTGCTGACTCCCCCTCCATCCCACGTGCCGAACTGCAGGAAGCCGTTGATCTGGCCACCGCGCGTGGCTGGAACCTGCGCGTCATCCAAACCAACGAACACCTCGGCGAGGAATATCTGGCGAACAAAGGCGACCGCTGCTTCCACTGCAAGAATGAGCTGTTCACGAAGATGGAAACCATCCTGTCCGAATTTGGCGATGTCGTCCTCGCTCACGGAGCCATCGAGGATGACAAAGGCGATGTCCGCCCCGGAACACAGGCCGCCGCCAACCATTGTGTGGTGGCTCCGCTACAAAATGCCGGACTATACAAGAAAGAGATTCGTATTCTTAGTAAACGCCGCGGACTGCCTACCGCCGAAAAAGCCTCCTTCGCCTGCCTCGGCTCCCGCTTTCCCACCGGTACACGGATCGACCTCGACTCCATGACGCAGGTAGAAAAAGCGGAAGCTATTCTCCGGGCGCACGGCTATACTCAATACCGCGTCCGTCACCACGGAGACCTCTGCCGCATCGAGATCGAACCCGGGGACTTCAGTACAATCATCGCCGAGCGTAACGAACTCGTCGATGCCATCAAAAAGACCGGTTATCGCTTCGTCGCACTCGATCTCTCCGGATACTCGATGGGTTCGAGTGCATAAATGGGTGGCGCTAGTACGAGGGTATTAAACGGCCGAACCAGAACTAACACCCATTTTCTGCCAGTAGGTATTGACAAAGTGATGCAATCCTGAGAAACCACCAATCAATTTTGGATGCCTGTAATCGGTGGTGTGCATCCTGACATGTGAAAAACCTAAAAGGGAAGTATAATGAAGCAGATGAAATCTATTTTTATGATGGGTATGGTTGTTGCCGTAGGATGTTGTTTCCCAAAGGCATCCATGGCTCAAGATCCAGTGAAACCGCAGGTAAAAGAAGACCCCCAGACGGAGAGTAAAACAGAAGAGATTCAGACGGATAGAAAAGCAGCGGAAACCAAGGTACTGCAGGAAAACTACGTTGGATTCCCGCTGCTTAGACATAATAAGAAACTGTATGTCGAGGTTTCTCTCAATGGGAAAGATTGTTATTTCATGCTGGATTCCGGTGCCACAGGGATCTACGTCGCAACCGAGCTCTGCTCTTATTTTGAGTGCGAATTAAAAGAGGCCGAACAAAAAGCGGTTACATTGGCTGGCGCAAGGAAAACTCACTACGCCTATATTTCCTCTTTCGTGGTCGGAGATTACTTCACCCTTTCAACGCCGTTTATAGCCGCAATTTCAATGCCTGACTATGCGAAGCCATATACGAATAAAGAGGGGGAGGAGTGTATTCTGGCGGGGCTTATTGGGAATGATGTGTTGCAAAAAATGGAGGCCGCAATTGACTATGAAAATCAGATGCTCCTACTTCCTCGGCCCTCGCAGACAAAAACCTTGAGCGATATCTTTCCAGCTAAGACCGCCATTCGGCAGGAACTGACCTATGATGGCACACATCATTATATGGATGCTACGTTTGGAACGGCGGGTGTAAAGGGACGCCTAATGATAGATTCCGGATGCTACTATGCAGTAATAGATCAAACCTTTTGCAAAAAGAACAACATCGCGTTAACAAAGGGTGAAGAGAGCGAGATAGCGTACGGGGTTGATGGCGAAAGAGTGCAGTTGTATTATGGAAATGTCGGTGTAATTAAAATCACCGGCAAGGAGCTGAGTGCCAAGAGCTGGCCGGCGATCGATCTCACTGAAGTCGGTGGCGGAAAATATAGCGGACTGTTTGGGGCTGTGTTGCTAGAAGGATTGAATGTCGTGTATGACTTTGGAAACAACTGCCTCTATTTCCGTAAAAAATAATGATTGCTTCATCTTGAGGGGGTCCGATTCCCAAAGCCCATTCGATTCCAGCCCATTGGCGGGGTCATTTGGGGATAGGCTATCAATCAAACAGCCCGAGAATGGAGAACCAAAAGTCCCATGCCAGATTAAACCTTTTCTTTTGCGAGCAAATAGTGCGGAAGGAGCATCGGCATACACGACACTTGTCGGGCGGTTAATCAAGGAAGGTGTATGACAATGAACGAACAAATTCAAAAAACGGCGCTGGAACTGATTCCGCTCTATGCTCAGGAAGAGGCCGACCTGCCGGATCGTCCGTTGTGGCAACACCCGGAAATCGAACAGGTAACCGAAGCCCTACGGATTCTCTCCGATGTGCTTTTCCCCGGTCGGCATATTCCCGAACCGGCCGACTTTCAGAATTTCTTCGTTCATCAGCTTGAAAACGCGGTGGAATTCCTACAAGTGGAAACCGAAAAAGCCCTGCCCTTCCGTTGGATGGGTGCAGCCGACCTGCATGAAAAGAACCCGCCCATCGACAACCTCCGCGAGGCGTCGGTCGAAATCATCAATCAATTTATTTCCACCATCCCTGCCCTCCGGAAACTCTTGATCGAAGACGTCAAGGCCGCGTATCAAGGCGACCCGGCAGCGCTAAGCTATGCCGAAGTCAAGCTGGCCTATCCCGGCCTTGTGGCCATCACTTCACACCGCATTGCCCACGAACTCTATACGCTCGATGTCCCGCTGATCCCCCGCATGATGAACGAATGGACCCACTCGCGCACCGGAATCGACATCCACCCCGGCGCCACCATCGGCAAAGGCTTCTTCATCGACCACGGAACCGGGGTCGTCATCGGCGAAACCTGCCACATTGGTAATAACGTCAAGCTCTATCAGGGTGTGACCCTCGGGGCTAAAAGCTTCCCGCTCGACGAGCATGGCCGACCCATTAAACATATCCAGCGGCACCCGACTGTCGAGGACGGCGTCATCGTCTACGCCAATAGCACCATCCTCGGTGGAAACACCGTGATCGGCAAGGGTACCGTCGTGGCCGGCAACGTCTTCCTGATGCAGAGCACGCCGCCCGGGAGTCGTGTGACTCGCGCCGAAGACGGAGTTATGGTGCGCACCAAGGCGGTGTTTGGCCACGGACTCGGAATCTAGTTTAGATCGGTTGGCCGATCATGGAGATGAGTTCGAGGAGCGCCTGATTGATTCGCCGGCGAATATCGAGCATCTTGAATTCGGCGCGGATAAGCTTCTCTTCGAGCGACACCCGCTCCTGCATGCGTTGCGGGTCGGTGTCGGTTGTACGATCCAGATAGGCGCGGGTTTTGGTCACCAGCACGAGTTGCCGGTCCTGTAACTGCGTCCATTCGGTCACCGCGACGTTGTAGGCTTTCACGGCGGTTCCCACCTCGAACCGAAGCCGCTGTTCCTGCATTTCAATTTGAATATTGCGCAGGGAGAGCTCCTCGTAGGTCAGCATTTTATCCGTTCCACCGAGGGTAAAGAAGGGCAATTCGAACCCGGCCTCCAGCTCCCAGCGATCCGAGCGGGTTCGATAGCCCAGCTCGACAAAGTTAATCCATGGCACCCCCGCCGCCTTGGCACCCCGCAACCGGGCATCGGCCGCCGCACGCTGTGCCCGCAGCAACTGTAGCTGGGGACGATACCCCATCGCGATCTGGGTGGATTCCTCGGGATCGATCTGTGTAAAGGAATCGTTCGCCATCAGCGGCACGAGCGTGAAGAGGTCCGCCGCCTGCCCGGTCAACGCCGCCAGCGACTGCTTGAGCTGTTCGGCCTGAATTTCGGCATTACGGCGATTCTCCAGCGCTTCCTGCACTTCCCAGAGTGCCAGCAAACCCTGCGCCTGCGTTCCCACCGAGGCGGAAACCTGCTCGTCCACCCGGGTGGCAAACCCTTTCTTAATGTTTACCAGCCGATCGTAGAGCCCCTTTTCCATTTCGAGGCATTGCAACGCGTGGTAGGCGGATATGGCATCGACCGTGGTTTCAAGCAGCGCACTGTGATACGCCGCGTTTTCCTCTCCAAATAATGCAGTGTTTTCTCCCTTTTCCGCGCTGACCTGCCAGGGGTTAGGCGGGTAGAAACGGATTGAGGCTCGTTGGCCGGGCTCGTCGCCGTTCAGCTCGGTGCCGAGGCGAAGCTCGGGGTTTTTATATTGAATGGAAGCGTCGCTACGGGTTTGCGCAAGCTTGAGGGCGGAGAAATACGGAGCCAGCCGAACGTCGTTGGTGGTGGCCAGCGCAACCACCTGATCCAGCCGAAGCACATGGCCCTGATGCTCCGCTTTTGGAGCGGAAGCCGCCTGGGGGGCGCTGCTTCTTTCCATGAGCGCAATGATCTGGCTCAGATTCAGTTCCTCGGCCTGCAACGGGGAAACAAGCAGCAGAAAAAGGGGAGCGAAAGCAAATCTGCTCATGGTTCCTCCTTGTCCTTTTCACCAAAAATACTCCAGATCAGCCGGGTGGTCCATGGACGGCGGAAGTGGATCTCCACGCCTTCACCGGGTAGCAGGAAGCAATCGTTCTCGATCTTTAAAATCACACGCCGTCCGCGGGACACCTGTGACGAGATGGGGCTCACCCGTGCGGGTAAACTGTAGATTTCCGGCGTCAGCGCCATCACTTCGGCATTGATCACCGGCCCATACCCCGAAACGGTGGTTAGATAGGCCTTCATACCCACTTTCACGTCGCGCGCATTGTATTCGGAGAGAAACCCTATCACCCTCGGCTCAGAGGCCACCACCGTCGAAAGCACGGTTTTGCCATCGGGAACCATGTTGCCGGGATAGTAGTAGATGCGCGAAACGGTGCCATCCTCGAGCGCCCGCAGTTTGCAGGCCCCGATCTGCACATCGAGCAGTCGCACCTGCCCGGCCATCTCCTGCTCGATCAATTCCACGGCAGACTTACTCTGCTGCGCGATCGTATCCTTTTGTTTCCGGGCCTCTTTGAGCGAGGCCTCGATCTGCCCGATCGTGGCCGGATAATCCTTCGTGATGGCCTCAAGCTCCTGAATTTTCATGCGCACCGGCATCAGCTCCTGCTCATCGACCAACTTTGATTCAAAGAGCTTGGTCAGCCGCTCGAACTCGGGACGCAACGCCGATAATGCGCCTTTGGCCTCCATCTGCTTGATGCGTAGATCTCGAAGCTCCGACTCGAGGCGGATAATGGAGGCATCAAAACGGCGCAGGTTCTGGACGGCCTCCGATTTTACTTCGGAGGCCATAATGCGCATCTGCGCCTCGGCCAGCGCTTTTTCCGCTTCGATCACCGACGTATCCATTTGCGCGAGCAGATCCCCTTTTTTCACAAGGTCGCCCACATCGACAAACAAACCCTCCAATCGTCCGCCGGTCAATGGGGCGGCGGTCTCGATGCGGGTAAACACGGAGCCCCGCATGCCGCCGAACCGTCCGCCGTGAAAATAGATCACCACCGCAAGTAGCGCCGCCAGCAACCACGCAAAAAAGGACCAGCGGGACTTGAGGCGGCTGAGCATCACGTGCCGGTTGACCATTGTTTTTCTAGGAGTGTTTCGTATCGCCATGGTTAAATCTCCACCGTTGCGCGGTGCATCAACAGGTTGGCATCCGTCACCGCCTCTGTTTTCACCACGGTTTCAAGCAATTCGGCCTGATAGGTCGGATCGGTCAGGCGAATCTGGTAGGAATATTCAATGGCCTCACCCTGCGAGGATTCGCGCATCGCCACCAGCACAATCGAGGAGCAGTACAGCAAAAGATCCTTCTGCAATTTATCGAGCGTCCCATCACTCCCGGACGGCAGGGTAAAGTGCAGCAAGCCCTCGTAGACCCGTAGCGAGGCAAAGGGCGATCGGTGCAGATACACCGCAACCAGACAGAAAAAGAGGGTTCCGATAATGGCGATATGGAAGACGCTAGCACCGCAGGCAATGCCGATGGCCAGGCAGGCGAACAGAAAAATGATGTCGCGCGGGTCCCGGATCGGGGTGCGGAAACGGACGATCGCCAACGTTCCGAGAATCCCGAGGCCCCGGGCGAGGTTGTTGCCGATTGCCATGATCAAGATCGCGGTCACGATGGAGGCGAGCACCAGCGTGTGGACAAACGAGCGCGAATACGAAAGCCCCTGATAGGTCCATCTATAGACCGAAGCCAGCGCAATCGACAAAACGAAGCTGGCAAGCAACGCGCATATAATCTGTTCCAATCCCAAAATCTGGGAGGGGCCAAAGGCCTGCATAAACTCATTCATATCTCGTTATTCCTTGTTTGCATCCCAATAAATTCTGCCCACAGCTAGTCCATACACATATCCGAGGCATCCGAATAGGTCGAGCCGTAAAATAGCGACTCCAGCCTCATGGCCGCTGAATATTTACAAAAACCCGTTCGATTCAAGCTAAAGCGCTCCGTAAGCTCGCTCATCCATTGTGGGGCGTCGCTATAGGTTTTCAGCTCGAGTATGACCCCGGAAAACGGGCGGTTCAGGGCGACGGGTGAATCCATGGAGCGGAACCGGTCACCCTCCTCCGGAAAAGCAAAGGAATTCGTGCGGCGATAGCACATGCGCCGATCAAAGGTCAGGCGCGAGTAGGCTTCGTTGGCTCCCATATAGGATTCCCGATGGTAGCGGATGAAAACGACGGGCTTCAGGTCAAGCTCGTCGCGCAAACGCAGGAAATTGTAGAAATTCATCTCATCGGCCTTCGAGCGGAACAGGGGACGGCGCTCCCCGGTGAACAGATCCGCGGTGTATTCATCGTGCGGAATCATCACGCGGCTCTTGGCAATGGTTCCCTTGATCTTTCTTTTGATCTCCAGGAAACGAGGGCAACCCGGCTTGTCGTAGGAGCGGATGCGCATTTTGAACCGGTTGATCGCTTCGTTCTCCTTCGCATAATGTAGATCCAGCGCGGCGGAATCGAGTTGCAAGGTGGTGACCACATATTCCGGAGGATTCCCCGCCGCGTTCGGATCATCGACACAGAAAGGCGCGATAAATTTACGAATTTTGGGCACCAGCGACGGGTGGATGATATACTTGGCCTCATGGCGGTTGAATTCACTTTGCCGCTGAAGTTTCTTTCTCAGTCTTTTGGCATCCGTCTGCATGGTCCTGAATCTCCCGCCTCCCTATCCGGTCAACTGATGGATAAGGATGAACCCCTTCCACGAGCGTTATGAAAAATAAGAAAAGGAGATTTATATAAACCCCGCGCGGATTGAAACTATAAAAGTCACTAATCACTTCGTAAAGCCGCAGGAGAACGCCATGGGCATGGGGGTAAAAAGTCTGCAAAAAAGGACTAGACTTGCCGGAGGGGTTCACCTATAAACACTCCTCTTTTACGCAATCCTACGATTTCGTATATGAATAAATTCAAGCAACGAGCGGTGTTATTATGCCTAAAATGAAGACCAAAAAGTGTGCGGCCAAGCGGTTTAAGAAAACCGGAACCGGCAAACTAAAACGGAACCACATGGGTGGAAGCCACATCTTGACCAATAAGAGTCGTAAACAAAAACGTGCATTGCGCAGCTCCGATATCGTCGACAAGGCGGATATGAAGCGTATTGTCCCATTCATCTAATTTCTGGAGATTGAACCATGCCTAGATCAACCAATGGACCGGCTTCACGCCGTAGAAGAAACAGCCGCCTCAAACTCGCTAAGGGTTTCACCGGCTCACGCAGTAAACTTTTCCGCACAGCAACCGAAGCGGTTGACCGCGCGCAGGCCATGGCCTACGTACACCGCAAGCATAAGAAGCGCGACTTCCGCCGTCTGTGGACCGTACGCATTAACGCCGCCTGCCGCATGGATGGCATCAACTACAGCCGCTTCATCGACGGGCTGAACAAATGTGACATTAAGCTCAACCGATTTACCAGAGCCGGTAGTACCTGCTACCAGCA
>JAUXGY010000241.1 GCA_030621805.1 Kiritimatiellales bacterium
ATGGATCATCGAAGAGATAAGAGTTTGATAGGGAATGCCTTTTTCTAGAGCTTTTTTCTGGATACCTTTCAAATCATGATCGTATAGGCGAATTGTAACTCGACGATCTTTACGAAACGTATTTTCTGCCATGGCTTTGACTTTAGCTATCTCCTTTTTTGTGGGAGTAGAGGCTTTAATCATACCGTTCTCGTATGCACCCAGAATGCCTTTTTCTTCTTTGTCTAGTTTCATATTAATCACCATTTTCCTGTATGTAATCTTTTGTGGCTTTTCTGCTAGGGATGATGGTTTTTAAGAATATGTAGTCATCATCAATTACAAATGGAACCAGATAGATGTAACCATCAACGATAACAAAATAGATTTTCTGCCCGGGATAATCATCTTGGTTTGGGTGATCAGCCTCTTTCCACAAATCGCCTTCAGATAAATGGAAAAGGATTTGTTCAAAGGAGATGTTTCGTTCCTTCTTTAGTTTTTCATTTTTCTCTGGATTCCACTCATATTTCACACGACACATGTACATCCAATGTGCGCACAAGTCAATTATTATTCGGGGGGTACGTTAAACATCACCCTGAGCACGGCGGAGCAATCGATAGGGTGAATGTTCTTGTCGCGGTTCAGTTTCATTCTCCGGGCGGGCGTTCGGGAATATGAAGCTCCTACAGGTGTACTAAAAGGCACGGAAGAGAACACGATCATTGCAGGGATACATGCATAACGGCAATAATACGGGGGCTTATATGTCACTATCGGTGGGATTTGTTTCCGCAAAGTGAATATTGTAAAATAGATTTTCGATCTCCTGCTCCATGTTCATGTTATGCACGAGAAAGCCATCTGAACTTTTCAACGGCAACGGAGCAAAATTAATAACCCCTTTCACGCAGGTTTTTTTGAGGGTGTCGACCATGCCCTGCACGCAGGGTTCGGGCACCGTGAGCGCGGCCACACTGATCTGATTTTTGGTGACGAAATCCTTGATCTCTTTGATGTGCAGAATGGGAATGGGCGCTTCGGCATCCAATACCGCCGGATCGGAATCAAAGCCCGCCACCACACGAATGCCCACCCGGGGGAAGCCGTTGTGGTTCATCAACGCCTGCCCTAGTTTTCCGCAGCCGATAATGACCACTTTCTGTTTTTTGTCCTTTCCCAACAGCACATTTAATTTGGAAACGAGATCGTCAATCCGGTAGCCCCCTCGCTTATTCCCCGTGAGGTTAAACATGGAGAAGTCCTTACGCACCAGCGAGGGCGAGACCCCAACGGCATCGGCCAGGTTGTCGGAAAAAACCTTCACCAATCCCAGCTCCTTCATCTTGCGCATTACATTGCGGTATTTCGATAACCGGCGGATTACTTCATGGTTTGTGTTCATAGGTATACATCCATTATTTCTTTTTATTTTTACCCAGCTTGGCCAACGCCGTACGCAGGTGCTCTGTTGAAAAGGATTCGGTATCGACCTCGGTGAAACAGCGGCCAATATGCTTCAGTTCGTGTGCATCGGAAAAGCGCACCACGGGCCATTTTTTTGCCTCTTCGGGAATCCTGGAACCTACGACCTCAAGGGCGCTGTATGGCAAATCAGGAAGAAACCCGAGCTGCGATATGGCCCCGGAATAGGATCGGTCAATATGGGAGGGAATGCACAGGGCTCCGGCTTCGAGCACGGCATCTACCAGATCGAAAAAGGATAGGCTGCCGGCAGCGAACAACAGCTTATCGGCAAATCCCAAAATTTCTTCATCCACGTTAATGATGGGTTGTTCGCCAAATCGTTCGGGTACATTGGGAAAGTTGAGCAGCGAGTCATAGATCCAATCGCCAAACTCAAGCGCAGGCTGGAGCTGATCGAACAGGCACAGCACATGAACCTCCTCGGCGCTGGTGGCCTCGATTCCATATAGGCAGGCCATCCCGGCTTCGGCGCAGGCCTCGTGCATGGCGGGCAGATTTTTCGTGCAGCCGTGGTCGGTGAGTGCAATGCAGTCGAGCCGGGCCGCCTGCGCGCGGGCAACAATCGCGCGCGGCGACATCTCCAGCGATGCACAAGGCGAGAGGCAGGAGTGGATATGAAAATCGATGCGCGCCTTCATGCCGTTTTATCCCAGGGCCGCCGCAATTTTACAGGTGGTTTCAAATTGATTTCCCGAGGTACTGAACAGCGCAATGCCTTCTTTTTCCGCAGCCTCAATCACATCCGGATCTGCCGTGCGTCCATGGCAGAAAACAACGGCAGCCGCCTCGGCCAGCGAAGCCACCGCAATCGTATTGCGGTGGGCCTGAATGGTGATCAACACCTCCCGTTCGCCGAGGTTGGCCATCACATCGCTGAGCAGGTCGGAGGTGTAACCACCGGCCAGCTCTTCGTCGTTAAACTGATCCTGCAGGCAGGTAAATCCAAGTTGGTTGAGATCACTTATTTTCATTCGGCACCTCCGCCTTTAAGTAGATGATTGATTTGACCATGGTGCCCATTTCGACCCCAGATTGAATTTCAAATTCGTCGGAAACACGCTTGGCGTTGGGCAAGCCCATTCCCGCGCCGAAACCTTGCGAGCGAATCCAGTCGTTCGCGGTTGAAAACCCTTCGCTCATCGCCTTTTCAACATCGGGGATGCCCGGGCCGAAATCGTTCGCGGTAATACGAACGCGGTTTCCATCAATAAAGTGGGTAAAGCTCCCGCCGTGGGAGTGGGCCACGATATTGATTTCCAGCTCATAGCTGGCAATGGCTGCCCGCCGTGTAATTTTTGGCGGAATACCGCGTTGCTTCAGTTCGTTCTTCAAGGCGGCGGATGCATTGCCGGCATGCTCAAAATCATACCGGTCCAGCCGGTATACCCGATGATATACCGTCGATACTCCGATGCGTTCCGACACGGCCCCCTGCTCTTCGATTTCGTTGAGCTGACGCGAGAGCTCGCGAATCAGAGCCAGGTTAATGTTGCGAGGCGTGATGATGCCGACGATTTCATTTTTTTTATTTACCACTGGAAAGCGGCGGAAGGAGTAGCGACTGAAGGCCGACATGGCGAACGTTACCGGAACCTCGTCGCTCAAGGTCTGCACGTCGGAGCTCATGTGTTTTGCCACGCCGTCCTGCAGATGCCCATCCTCGAAGGCATTCATAATGTCGTGCATACTGACCATGCCGATCACGTGGCCCCCGTCGACCACCGGCACACCAGAAAGCCCATTACTTTTCATAATGGTCTGAACGTCGCGCATGGTGCAGTGGCGGGTGACCGCAAAGATTTTGGTGGTCATCACATCGCGCACCTTGAGGCCGTAGGCCAGCTCCTGAATGCGCAGCGAGCTTTCATCGAGCGGCTGGGGAACCTCACTCATTTCGACTGCCCCAAACGCCCCACCCGCACGCAGGCATCAAACTTGGTCATGGTACTGCGGAACAATGGAACCCCTTGCTCGCGGGCGGCCTCCTCCAGTCCGGGGGGTGTCTGCCGCCGGTGCACTAGAATAATAGCCACCGCCCCAACGAGCGCAGTGGTCCGCACCACCTGAGTGGAGGTGAGAGAGGTCAGCAGCAGCTGCTCTTCTCCTTCGCTAACCAGAATATCGCTGATTAAGTCGGAGGCAAAAACAGAATCAACTTCAAGCTCCTCCCATCCGGATGGTGTGTTGAGCGGCGTGGCGCCCAGCTCTTCAATGATTTCTTTTAGTTTCATGCCGTTCATATTTAAATCCTCTTGTTTCCCTGTGGGTACCATTCTGCCCGATGTCCTGCAATCGATTTCCTCCCCCTGCAGATAAAATTTATTTATGTTATATAAATCACATAAACTCAAAATAAATATCATATATATTCATTAAAATGCGTATTATTGTCATTAATATTACCTATACGCCGTATAAAAAGCCCAAGGATGCGGTTTTTAATTTACCCTA
>JAUXGY010000198.1 GCA_030621805.1 Kiritimatiellales bacterium
CGATATTTCAAGGTGACCTGCGTAACGCCAAGCATTGTCAACCAGTACGCCGACTATTCAGATATTATTCAATGTAATACAGACTACGCACACAGCAACAAGCACGTTACCGCTGTTCCCGTAGAAAAAACCTCAACAAACTTTTACCCTTTCAAATACCACCTGCGAAAATTGCGCATATCGCACCTGCTTTTCTCTGACTTTATGAGGGGACAGATCAAACGATTTCGCGGATTTTAGGCTCTCTCGCAATCGACTTCGAGAAAAGAGCGGACGATAATACGAGAAAATACCCAATGGTTTAGAAGAGTTCCTCCCAAAGCTTGATCTTCTCGACCGTAACTACCCAACTTCCGCGGCCCAAAAATCAAAACTCTCCCCCACAACGACTTGCACGCGGCCCGGGGTCAGCCCGTGCATGGGCCCGGGGTCAGCCCGTGCATTGCGTCATTTTGTGCTTCAGATTCTTTCGCTCGGAATCCGTTGCGTGGCTAATCGCCGACAAGGCTCGGGAGATATTGGAGCGGTTCCCCATGCTTAAACGCCTTGCAACCCAGACCCCCGTAACCGTGGTGTGTTTTTTCAGCAGCCATGCCACTGCCTGCTTTTCCGGATGGTTGTTCCTTAGCTCCAGCAGCATGGCTTCGGATAGGTTCAAGGCCTCCAACGCCGTCCCCAACAACCGCTCCGCCTCCAATTCATCGTGCGCCCGTCGCTGCTCCCCGCGCAGGTTGTCCGATCGGGCAGGCAACATTTTACCCAACTCGGTTCGAAACTGCTCCCCGCCGATATACCATCCCCGTTTCAACTGCCTTTGAACCTGCTCCTCCAGCGACCCATCCGGAACCTCTCCACGCATCCGGTTCTCGATTGCGGCGCGGTAGAGTGCCGGACTTCCAGGGATTTCCCCGTTTATCCCACATGCATCGAGCAACCGACGGGTATCCAGCCATGACGGGCATTTGGCCGCCGCCCCAACATAGACGGGGAAACTGCTCCATTTGCAGGCCTCAAGCGGTTCCGCGGTTCCGATTCCGGCCAATCCAGCCCGAAACGGATTCAAATGGATATAGTTCCCGACGGCCTGGAAATAGGATTCATCGTGTCCGGCCTCTACCGGCAAGGCCTTGTAGCGTCCCTGGAACAGATGCCCCCGGCAGTTGAACATCGCATTGAATCGCTGAGTATACGTGCCCTGGAACCACTTCATTCCGGCCACAAGATTGGCTTCCGGCGTTTCGAGCAGAAAATGGTAATGGTTCGACATCAGGACATAGGCATGGATCCGCCACCCGGCCTGCCGGCAAACATCCTCCAGCGTCGCCAGAAAAAGACGGCGACCCTTGTCCGCCTTGAAAATCGGCTGGCCATTGTTTCCCCGGCACATTGCATGGTAGACTGCCCCGGCATATTCATGTCTCACAGATCTCGGCATATGAGGAAACTATGCCACAACCTCCGCCCCGTCAATCCCCATTATGACGCAATGCACGGGCTGACCCCTCCTCCGAAAAAAGAGCGGCTGGCAGTAAAAGGAAATATCCAATCGTTTCGAAGGCCTCCTCCCACAGTTTGCCCTGATCTGCCATAGATCCGTGGTCGAACAAGGAACCCAGCAACAGCAGGATAGCGGAAGAATACATAAAGATAGCCATGCGTGATCGGGCAATTCTTCCGAAAGAGCCTTTCAACTCGGAATACGATTTAATCGCAATCACACAAAGGGCGATCCACCCAAAGCCCATGATCAAGTTCCGACCCGTACCACTGCCAATCATAATCACCCATTGTGGTATAGCAAGCGTCTCAATATCCAGTTCTCGCAAAATGATCGATGGACTCAACCAAGCCCCCATCCAGAGGATGAAACGGAGGTTGCGCTCTACCCGAAAAGACTGCACCACGAAAATAAGTCCGCTTAAAAGCAGTAGCGCAACCTGCGTGTTTTCGAGCACCCCATTCTCCTGCGCCAATTCACCGGCACCCCCTGCGAGCGCCGGGGATACCAGAAAAACAACCAGCACCAACGGCAGACACAATGTTCTTTGGCAAATATTCATAGAGAGGTTTTAAAGAAAACGGGCTCTAATTCAAACACCATTCTGAATATTCTGCCTTAAAAATGCGGAGGATTCGGCTATCGTTTTTCTTATTACGCTCTAAACGCCTACTCGACCCCCGATGGCAATTAGACCCTGTCATCTTTTCGCCTGTGCAAGCTGCAGCAAATACTGTCCATATCCATTTTTACCCATGGTTTTTCCGATTTTAGTCATCTGTTCAGTTGTGATGAACCCCTTGCGCCATGCAATCTCCTCGATACATGATATTTTCAACCCCTGCCGCTTTTCAATGGTTTCGATGTAAGACGAAGCTTCATGCAACGCATCGTGCGTCCCCGTATCGAGCCAAGCAAATCCGCGGCCCAGATCCTGCACAAATAACTTACCTGCATCCAAATAGGGTCTAATCGTATCGAGAATCTCAAGCTCCCCCCTGGCAGAGGGCGTCAGGTTTTTAGCGATTTCAACCACCTGGTTATCGAAAAAATACAATCCGGTCACGGCATAATTTGATCGAGGTTCTTTGGGCTTTTCCTCTAAAGATATGGCCCGATGTTGCTCATCAAACTCAACCACCCCGTACCGCTCTGGATCTCGCACCGGATAGGCAAAAATCGTAGCCCCCTTGTGCGCTGCGGCCGCCTTCAGCATTTGAGGAAATCCATGGCCATAAAATATATTATCGCCAAGAATGAGTGCCACATCATCGTCCCCAATAAATGCCTCCCCGAGAATAAAAGCTTGAGGCAGACCATCCGGACTCGGTTGAGCTATATATTCAAACTGCATACCCAATTGCGAACCATCACCCAAAAGCTGTTGAAACAGGGGAAGATCCTGGGGGGTGCTAACAATTAACACTTCACGGATTTCTGCGAGCATCAAGGTCGACAAAGGATAATAGATCATTGGCTTATCATACACCGGCAGCATCTGCTTGCTGATTACCTGCGTTAGAGGATGAAGGCGCGTACCGCTTCCCCCTGCTAAAATTATACCCTTGCGTTTCGTCACGTTGTTCCTCTCCTTCCAGAGTTCAGAGAACAGAGATCAAAGGTCAGAACTCCAAGTTCATAAACCCATGACCACCCCAACCCTTTGGTTACTTTTTTGATTTCAATAAGAACGGCGTTTGATTGTTCAACATGCCGCCTAGCATTCGTCCAACCTCAACCACCTGTTTCGTCAACTCAGCATGTTTTTCTACAGCGAGATACCCACAATCTCGTGCGTAATCAAGCCATGTATCTGTTTCACCATTTTCACCATCACAATCAGATAACTTTGAAACAAAATGCGCTTCATAGCGGCGTTTCGCCCAGGCCTCACGAAGATTACTGCATACGGACCGAGAACTGCGGCGCACTTGATCGGTTAATGAGTATTTCTCTTCAGCAGGCCATAACTTACTGAGACGAAAGATCTCCATCGAAACCAAATAGGCTTTTTTATAGACTTCTAGATCCTTGGCTGAGTTGATTTGCATATTGCACTCTCTTTCAGTTGTTCCCTTGACCGCTGACCATTGTCCTCTGACCTCTGGATTAGGCTTCGCCTAATCGTTCCCCAGCATACTTTTCATCCCGAATGGGTTTCCACCACCATGCATTGTCAAGATACCACTGAATCGTCCGTTCAATTCCGGTTTCAAAATTTTCCTGAGCCTTCCAGCCCAGCTCTGTCTCCAGCTTCGTGGCATCAATCGCATAGCGCATATCGTGTCCGGGGCGATCCGTCACGAAAGTGATGAGCTCGCAGTATGCACGACCATCCTTGCGAGGGCTCAGTCGATCCAACACATCACAAATGGCCTCCACCACCTGAAGGTTTGTGCGCTCGTTCCGCCCGCCCACATTGTAGGTTTCACCCAGCTTTCCATCTTCCACTACCGTGACCAAAGCCCGGGCGTGATCTTCAACATAGAGCCAGTCACGGATATTATCGCCTTTCCCATAAATCGGAAGCGGTTTTTCATCGAGGGCATTCAGTATGACTAAGGGAATCAGCTTTTCTGGATAATGGTATGGCCCATAGTTGTTTGAGCAATTGGTGATGAGCACAGGCAATCCGTAGGTGTGATACCAAGCCATCACCAGATGATCGCTGGATGCCTTACTGGCCGAATAAGGAGAGCGCGGGTCATAAGGTGTGGTTTCTTCAAATAAGCCTTCCTCGCCAAGCGATCCATAGACTTCGTCGGTAGAAATATGGTGAAAACGGAATTCGGAGGACAGAGGCCGGTGATTTCCAGAAGTCGGAGATCCGAGACCCGAAATCCGCTCGCTTTCTGCTGGCTTTTGACCTTTGATTTCTGAGCTCTTATTTCTGTCCTCTGACCGCTGTCCTCCGCCCTCTGACGTCTGTAGCGTACGCCAATACGCAAGGGCACACTCGAGCATCGTATAAGTTCCGACCATATTGGTTTGGATAAATTCGGAGGGGCCATCGATGGAACGATCCACGTGCGACTCCGCC
>JAUXGY010000147.1 GCA_030621805.1 Kiritimatiellales bacterium
TGGCGAAACGGCGCAATACAACCTGCGGTTTCGCTATGGAGTTTCTGATCGGCTGGAGCTGGGGATGGATGTTCCCTATATTGACCACAGCGGCGGCTATCTCGATTCCCTGATTCGAAACTTTCACGACCTCTTTGGTATGTCCAACGACCGGCAGGAGGAATTTGATAAAAACCAACTCGAATATGTTTATGATACGGTTGACATGACAGAACGGGCGCATGGCTTTGGGGATATCCGGTTTTCGGCGGCCATTCCGCTGATGGGTCGAACCACAAAAGAGCAACGCCACCTCGCACTTCGTCCACAGATCAAGCTACCTACCGGCGATGCGGATCATCTGTTGGGGAGCGGCGGAACGGATGTGTCGATGGGCTTGGCCTATAGCGATTTTGAAACCTTGCGCAAACTCAATATGGTGCTCACCTCTCATGCCGGAATGATCTATATGGGCAATACCAAGGTGCTTCGCGATAAGCAACTTCACTTCGCCGGCTACGGTGGCGCCTCGTTGGGCTGGCTGGCCACTGAGCATCTCGAATTTAAGTTGCAGATGGATCTGCACTCCGCTTTTTATGACAGCGACCTTAAGCAGCTGGGCTCTTCCCTCCAACTTCTAGCGGGTGGTACGGCCCATCTGCCCGGGAATATTTTACTGGATCTCGGTATCTCAGAGCAGTTGATCACCGACGCCACCCCCGACGTAGGTTTCTATCTGTTTGTCCGCCGCCTTTTCTAAAATCACTTTAACAAAGCATCAAGTATGAAAAATAAACGGCTTCTTCTCCTCCCGCTCTTGCTGGTTCTCGTCGTGGTCGTCGTGCTCGGCATGCGCCTCGGCTACCCGTACCACCGGCTCATTGCTTTCGCCCTGCTGGCGTTCGGCTGGATTCCGCTCATCGCTTCATACCGCATTAACCGCCGCCTGCTGCGCGTCCAAAAAGCCCTTGTAAAAAAGAAGACCCGGCCGTACCTGCCGCACGCGATCGTGGCCTTGTTATTACTCGTCGCCTTCTACGCAACGTGGGTGCTCTTTCCCGTGGGTAAAAGCCCGCTGATCGGCATGGCTCCCAATACCATTCGCGCCGAGATCAACGCAGACCTCGGCAACTATCAAATGCTTTGCAAGGCCGCCGATGACATCCTCGGAACGTTTTCAGAAACCGGCTTGCTCGGCCGAAAGATCGAAAACCTCTCGAAGTCCGAGCGCTCTGAGATCCGCGAGCTCTGGCGCGACGGTGTGATGGCCTTTCTTGAATTTGATCTGCTTAAGGGGAAGTACTGCGGCTTCTACCAAATCGACTATATGGCCGAACCCGAGCTGCACGCCGACGCCTTCTTCCTCGCCTACATGGCCTACGTGGCTCAATACAACGCCTGCCTCGAAATCTTTGCGTTGCTCGACGGCAACGACTTTATGGAAACCCTGCTTAACGAAGAGGGCGAGGGGATACCTGTCAACAGCTTCTTTACCATGAAGCACCGACTCACCAGTCCCAACGTCATACTGCGCATGAACGCGGCCATGGCCTACTACGAGCTCGTTAAGAAAGACATCTCCACCGATCCTGCCTTCGTGGCCGACTTCGAGCAACGCCGCACCGCTTTCCAGAAACGTTTCGGAAGCCATGCCGATATCCTCATTGAAAACCCGCTCGACATTTTAGAACGCGCCGCCTTCGAGACCCTCTTTCCCGTGCAGAAAAGAGTGGCCGTTCAGATGAGCTACATCCGCACCGCCAAACGTGACTATCTCATCACCCCTGAAATCTTGGCCGATCACATCGACCGTCTCCAGCCCGGCGATATCCTCATCCAACGCCGAAACTGGCACATGACCAACATTGGCATCCCAGGATTTTGGCCTCACACCGCGCTCTACGTTGGAACCCCCGCCGAGCTTGACGCTTGCTTTTCCGACCTCGGCGTCCCGCCCATGGAAACCATCAAGGCACTCTATCCAGAAGCCTTCGCCGCCCTCAAAAAAACGGCTGCCGATGGCTATCCCGTCCGCGTCATCGAAGCCATTCGCCCCGGTGTTGTTTTCCAGTCGCTCGAAACCAGCGCCAAGTGCGACTACCTCGCCGTCGTCCGGCCCAACCTTTCCAAAGCCGAAAAATTCAAGGCCTTGCTTGCGGCCTTCTCGCACTATGAAAAACCCTACGATCTTAACTTTGATTTCGCCACCGACAACGAGCTGGTCTGTTCCGAGCTCGTCTATAAATCCTACAAGGTTGCCGGAGATCTCCCCTTTAGGCCCGAGATCGTCAGCGGTCGCCTGCTGCTTCCGCCCAACCGCATGGTCGGACAGATCATCGAGAACCTAGGCGACGAAGCTGCGCCCTTCAGCTTTATCCTCTTCCTCGATGCCCTCGAAAAGAGCAACGAAATCGTCGCACAAGACGCCGCCGCCTTCAAAGACAGCTACTCCCGCCCCAAGTGGGATATCATGCAGAAGTAGTTTTTTTGATATACAATACTATATAAAATGGCCATTAATTAGCCTTGTTTTGACTATTTTATATAGTATTCGATATATTATTTAGCGCATTCTTCGAGGCCGAAACGGTGAAATTCTTCGATCGCGTAGCGGTCGGTGCAACCTGCGACATAGTCGCAGGCGGTGCGCCAGAGGCCTTCGGCTTCGAGCCGCGCGCGGGCTTTACGGCCCATGGTTTCGGGATGCTCGACATAGTGAAGGAACAACTTGCGCATCATCCCAACCGATTCCTTCGTGGCGTCGGCAACGCCGTGGTGGAAGTATAGGTTCTCAAACATGAAGGCAGTAAAGTGCGATAGAATTTCCTTCATGTCGGGGCTAAAGTCGATAAGGCGTTCGGGAGCCGCCATGACCTCGTGAACGCTGTTGGGGTGATATTTCTTTAGTGATTTTTGCGAATGCTCCATCACATCGACTACCTGCAATTCCAGTAAATTACGGATGGTGGCGCGCAGGAATTGGTCGTCGGTGAGATTGGAGTAGCGCTCACGCGTGGCGGCGGCGGCCATGCACCAGAATTCGGTTTGTTCCAGCTGGACGAGGGTGACGATGCCGGCTTCGAGGCCGTCATCGACGTCGTGCGCCTGATAGGTCATGTCGTCGGCAATGTCGGCCATCTGCGCTTCGAGCGACTGGAAGGGGCCGATGGGCTGGCCGTCGAGCTGGGCATTCTCCACATGGGCTTCGTGCTTGAGCAGTCCGGCGCGGACTTCCCACGTAAGGTTCAGCCCCTGAAAGTCGGGGTAGGGTGATTCGACGGTTTCGACGCACCGTAGACTTTGCAGGTTGTGGTCGAACCCTCCGTGATTTTTCATGAGGTGATCGAGGGCGTGTTCCCCGGCGTGGCCGAAGGGGCTATGGCCAAGATCGTGGGCGAGGCAAATGCATTCAGTGAGGTCTTCGTTAACTCGGAAAATACGGGCAAGGGTTCGGCCGACGGCAGCCATCTCCATGGTATGGGTGAGACGGGTGCGGTAGTGGTCGGCGGTGCCGTTCACGAAGACCTGCGTTTTGTATTCGAGCCGCCGGAAGCATTTGCTGTGCAGGATACGGTCGCGGTCGCGCGAGAAGCACGAGCGTAGCGGGTGGCCGTTTTCCGGGTGGTGCCGCCCAAGGCTTTCGGAGCTGTGGGTGGCGTAAGGCGCAAGAACGGCCTCTTCGGCGCGCTCCCAATCTATTCTCGCTTGGTTCATAGAGAGGGACTATAAAACAGCTCTTCTAAAAGTTCAAACGGAGAAGAGAAAATGTACGAAAAAACGATTTCACGAAAGACCGTTTTCCAGGGGCGCATCCTGGATGTGGACGTGCTGGAAGTGGAGCTCGAAGATGGCCGTCGGTCGGTGCGCGAGATTGTGCAGCATGGCGTGGCGGTAGCAATCATTCCGCAGTTACCGAATGGGCGCTTTATTTTTATCCGTCAATTCCGCAAAGCGATGGAACGGGTCTGTTTCGAGGTGGTGGCGGGCAACTGCGACCCGGGCGAGGAGCCTGTTGTTTCCGCCGCGCGCGAGTTAAAGGAGGAGACCGGCTATGAGGCGGTATCGCTGGAGCTGCTCGGGCCGATCTTCCCGAGCGTGGGCTACTGCACCGAACGCATCGACATCTTTTTCGCCCAGGTGGCGCAACAGGGTGCAACGTCGTTCGATGAGGATGAAAACATCGAGACTCTCGTTCTTTCCGAAGACGAGATAGATGAAATGATCCGGACCAATGAGATTGCCGATGCCAAGACCCTCGCCGCCTGGATGCTTTACAAGGCGAAACAGCCGTAGTGCGTTTGCGGCAACGGGGAGAAAAAAAGATGGTGGACGATAAAGGACTTGAACCTTCGACCCCTGCCATGTCAAGGCAGTGCTCTAGCCAGCTGAGCTAATCGTCCCCAAAAAAGAGAAGCGCAATATACGCAGGGGGTTGCGGTGTGTCAACCCGGGGAATAATCATTTTCTTAAGGTTTGATTGCGGGGTGTAGATTCGGCATAAGTAGGTACTTTAGTATAACCGACCGGGGAGCAGTAGGCTCTCCCATAACGCAGAAGTGGAAAGGGGATAGAATATGAAAAAATGGATTATGTTCATTATGGCGTCTTTTGCTGCAGTTTCGGCAATGGCAGGAGATGCAGGCTCAGCGGCTCCTTTGGGGAATTCATTATTGGGAACGCTTGACTGGTCGATTATTGGAGTCTTTTTTGCAATTGTTTTAGGGATTGGCTGGGTGGCCTCGAAAACGGCGGGCAAAAGTTCGGAAGAATTCTTTTTGGGGGGTCGTGGCATGCCGTGGTGGTTGCTCGGGATCTCGATGGTGGCCTGCACCTTTAGTTGCGACACTCCAAACCTAGTGACCCAGTTTGTGCGTGACGATGGGGTGGTTAAAAACTGGGCGTGGTGGGCCTTCCTGATTACCGGAATGGTTACCGTGTTTATTTATGCCCAACTTTGGCGCAGATCCAAAGTGATGACTGACCTTGAGTTTTATGAGTTGCGCTATAGTGGCAAGGGAGCCAGCTTCCTGCGCGGTTTCCGTGCGATTTACCTCGGGGTTTTCTTCAACTGCCTGATCATGGGTTCCGTTTCCCTTGCGGCGATTAAGATTGGTGCGGTGATGCTGGGAACCACTCCTTTGGTAACGATTGTTGGGGCTTCTGTTTTTGTGGTTATCTACGCCTCGCTGGGCGGAATTAAAGGGGTAATTTGGTCTGACTTTTTCCAGTATGGAATTGCTATGGCGGGGGCGATTTATGCCGCTTATGTTGCGGTAAACTATGCGGATGCAAATGTTGCTGTGGGCGGCCTGTCAGGACTTCTTAGCCATGAGGCCGTGATTCCGAAGCTTAATATTATGCCTGATTTCAGCAACTGGATGTCGTTTATTCCCTTGTTGATTATCCCGGTAGCGGTTCAGTGGTGGGCGGTCTGGTATCCCGGAGCCGAGCCGGGGGGTGGAGGGTATATTGCCCAGAAGATGCTTTCGGCTAA
>JAUXGY010000018.1 GCA_030621805.1 Kiritimatiellales bacterium
GTCCTGCCCTGTGGTAGTCTTCTCAAATGGTTTTTTCATAACACTCATGAAACCTCCCTTTAGGACTCAATGCTGGTGAAGAGCTCCCGGCCGTTGTCGTCGTTGGTGATGGTGAACTCTTCCATGTGGAATTGCGCATCGGAGACGAAGGTGAGGTGGCCTTCAAACTTTTGTTCGAGTTCGACGAGCGCGGCTTCATCTTCCTGACGCAGGCGATCGAGCACGGTGGGATTAACGGTGATGCGCATGGAATGCGTTCCGCTGCGGTCTTTGCGCATGCATTCGCTGACGCGCCGCTGAATCTCGACACTCATGGAGAGCGGCGATTTGACCATGCCGCGGCCGCTGCAGTAGTGGCAGTCGGAATAGGAGGCGGTGAAGATGCTTTCTTCGACACGCTGGCGAGTCATTTCCAATAGACCCAACTGTGAAATTTGCAGGACGTTGGTGCGGGCACGGTCTTTCTTGAGCGCTTCCTTAAGGCAGCGGTAAACCGCGGTTTGGTCGCGCTTGGCGCGCATGTCGATAAAATCGACAATCACAAGGCCACCGACATTGCGCAGACGCAATTGACGGGCGACTTCTTCGGCGGATTCGAGATTGACCTGCAAAATGGATTCATCCTGCGACTTGCTCCCCTTGTGGCGCCCGGTATTAACGTCGATGGCGATAAGCGCCTCGGTTTCGTCAAAGATCAGGTAGGCCCCGGACTTCATCCAGACCTTGCGGCGGTAGGCGGATTCGATCTGCTTTTCAACATCGAAGTAGTCAAAAATCGGCTCTTCGCCGCCATACATCTGGACCCAGTTGCGCGAACGGCGGGAAAACTTGGCGATGACCTGCCGAGTCTGCTCAAACATTTCGCGACTGTCGATGTAGATGCGGTCTATGTCTTCGGTGAGGTAGTCGCGCACCACGCGCTCGGCGAGCTTGGGCTCGGAGTAGAGCGTGCAGGGTGCGGGGCGGTTTTTCATGCCATCCTCAATGTCGTTCCAGATTTCGAACAACGTGCGGGCATCGCGCACGAAGCTGGTTTTTTTCGTGCCGGAACCGGCGGTGCGGACGATGACCCCGATGTTTTCGGGGATAGGTAGACGCTGAAGGATTTTCTTGAGGCGGTTGCGCTCCTTCACATCTTCGATCTTGCGCGAAATTCCTTTGAGGTGCGTCCCCGGCATCATGACCAAAAAGCGACCCGGGATGGAGAGGTTGGCGGTAACGCGCGGGCCCTTGGTGCCGATGGCATCTTTGGTGACCTGCACGATGATCTCGGAACCCACGGGGAAGATTTTCTGCATTTCGCCGGGCTTATATTTTTTACGGCGCCGGGTGGAGCTTTTGGCACGGACCCCTTCTTCGCGTTCGAGGCGGGCGGCATCTTCGGGAATCATATCCCAATAGTGAATGAAGGCGTTCTTCTTGAGGCCAACGTCCACGAAGGCCGCTTGCAATCCGTCTTCAAGGTTTTGAATCTTACCCTTGAAGATACTGCCGACAATACGGTTGTCCTCTAGGCGCTCGATGTGGAAGTTGTCGAGCTTCCCGTCTTCGAGGATTGCAACGCGCGTTTCGAGCGGCTCGATGTTAATGAGAATTTCTTTCTTCTCGGGTTTCCTTCCGTTGGTATTTTTCGTTTTCTTAAGCATGGTTTTCTCCTTATCTAATTCTACTTCGGCGGTGATAAATGCTTTGCACCAGACCGAGGGCAATCATTGTGCTGACCATGAAGGACCCACCATAGCTCATCAGAGGCAGGGGGAGTCCCGTAATCGGCAAAACGCCGATGGTCATCGCAATGTTCACAAACACATGGCAGAACAACATGACGCTGATACCCAGCACCATGAGCCGCCCAAATTCATCACGGGACCTCGTCGAGGCCCACATACATCTTCCTAACAACAGGGTGTAAAGCAGGATAAACCCCACTCCCCCCAGAAATCCTTTTTCCTCCGCAATGACGCAGAAGATAAAATCGGTCGGGGCCACGGTCCGGGGCAGGAAGCCCAGAATGTTTTGCGTCCCCTTCAGGTAGCCCTTGCCGCGGAATCCGCCGGAGCCGACCGCGATCTGCGACTGGAGCTTGTTCCATCCGGCGTCGGCGAGGTCGTGGTCCTTCTTGAGGAACACCTTGATGCGCCCCTTTTGATAGTCTTCGAGGAAGGGCATATTCGGCAAAACCTGCCAGCGGCTCCCGGCGGCCTCCCCTTCGGCTGGCTTTTCATATTTGATCCAGACGCAAAGCAGCGTGGCCAACACCAGCACCCCCGCGATTCCAATAAGCAGTAGCTTCCGTTGGACGCCCATGTAGAGCATGATAGACAGCGAGATCGGCGCGAGCATCAACGAAGTGCTTAGATCCGGCTCCGCCACAATCAGCAGGAACGGCAGGCCCACGATCGCCACGCAGCTAAAAAAGGTTTTCCAGTCGTCCACATCGCGTCCCGGCGCGGCAAGATAGGCCGAAAGCGCAATCACCACCGCAATTTTCCCTAACTCCGAAGGTTGCAGCGTAAACTTTAGGATTGGAATCCAGCGGTGTGCCCCGTTTACTTTTGGAAAGAGGAATACGAGCAGGAGCAGGAGGATCGTTCCGCCATAGATCCACCATGTCCATGTACTGATCTGTTTGTAGTCGAACCAGACCAGCACGCCATAGGCGCAAAGGCCCATTCCCGCAAACGCCAGTTGCTTCGTCCAATTGGAGCCGACGTCGACATCCGACTTAAACTGGGCGCTATAGACAAACGCCGCGCTCAGCCCGATCAGAATAAGGATCGTACCGAGCATGGTCCAGTCCAAGCGCTTGAGGGTGATGCCGTTCATGCAGCACCTCCCGAGGAGATTGCCGATTTTTGATTGCCGATTGCCGATTTGCGGAACTCAGTCGGCCTTGGCCTCTTTAAAACAAAAGCGGTCGCAGACCCACCAATCGGCAATCGGCAATCGGCAATCAAAGATTCAAAAAGGAGTGTCATCACATGACCTCCTTTTTGAGGGTTCCGTCGTACTCAAAAATCTTTTGATAGAGCTCGTGCAGGCGTGGGGCGACGGTGGTGCCGCCGTAGACCCCGTCCTCAACGATAAAGGCGATGGCGTAGCGGGGGGCATCGAACGGGGCATACGAAATCATCCATGTATTCTTCTTGCCGAGTTCTTTGGGTCCATATTCTGCGGTACCCGTTTTTCCAGCGATCACGATATTGCCGACCCGGACTACTTTTGCGGCTTCATTGCCCGACATGATCACATCGTGCATGCCACCGCGCACAAGCTTCAGCGCTTCGGTTGGAATGGGTATGTATCTGATTTGTGTGGTGGGGTTGGTTTGATAGGGTTTATCCGGTTCCAGCTTGAATTTCTTGATGAGGCGAGGACGGTACAGATGACCTCCGTTGGCGATCGTGGCCACCACCATGGCCATTTGCAACGGAGCCACAACCAGATCGCCCTGCCCAATGGAGAGATTGCAGATGCCTGCTTTCCCTATGGCTTTTTCGGGGAGGTTTCCGTAGGAATCGCCCTTGGTCATGACCGCGCCGGAGAAGTCCTCCACATCGGGGAAAAGACCAACGACTTGCCCCAGGCCAAAATCCCGGGCCATCTCGTAGATGGGTTGATAGCCAGACTCCAACCCCATCTTAAACATATAGACATTGCAGGAGTGCTCCAGTGCCTGCCGGAGGGAGAGCTGCTCCCCGTGGACGGAGTGGCATCTCATTTTCCGCGTTCCGACCCTGTGGTATCCGGGACAGTCGTGATGAACATCGGCATATTCGGGATGCGCCCGCAAGACCCCCAGCGTGGAAATGGGCTTGAAGGTGCTCCCCGGGGCATAGCGCCCGTACACCGCACGGTTGAAGGTAGGGGCCTTCTTATTTTTCCGCAGTTGCGATATATAGGAACTCGACTCCATGAATCTATTGGGATCGAATAACGGCGAACTCACCATAGCCAACACATCACCGTTGTTGGGATCAAGCACCACAACCGCCCCCTTGACCTCGCCTTCGAAGGGATCCGTGTCGAGATGCATGGTGAGGGCTTCCTTGGCGAATTGCTGGATATTTGCATCGATCGTCAGCTGTAGGTCTCCCCCGGGTTGGGAGAAATGGGTTTGTAGGTCGCGGTAGTGGTATCCAGAAACATCAATCTGCACCAAACGGCTACCGGCTTTGCCTTCGAGCAAGTTATTGTAAAGGTTCTCCAACCCCTTTTTCCCTTCGATGCCCCGCATATCAAAATCGGCATGCTCTCCGCTATCGAGCTGTTGAACGGCATCGGCGCTCCGAGTGAAGCCAATCAGGTGGGCAAGGTTTTCGCCTTCAGGATAGTAGCGGTCGGACATACAAAAGATATCGGTTCCCGCCAGCCCGGAACAAGAGTCCGCCCAGCGCGCCATCATCTTGTCGTCAATATGGTTCCAGGCGAGCAACGGCAGTGGGCGGCGGGCAAAGATGTGGTCCTTAATGTTCTGGAAGGTGACGGCTCGTGGCTGGCCGATGCGTTCCGAGATTTCGTAGACGAGTTCGAGCGTGTTGGCCGCCGTGGTGGTGCCCCGTTTTTTAAGTTCGTTGGTTTGCAGAACAATGGAGCGTCCCTGGACGGGCTTGCCCAGATCGAGCCCGGCAACCGCCCTGCGGCGGCGGGATCCTTTTGACGGAGCCGTCCAGTCCTCGAATCGGCGCCGCCAGCGTGCGAGCGACGGGTCGTCGAGATTCTTCCATGCCACGAGCGGCTTGTCGGGCGTGAGCAGAATATGCTGTTGGACATCGCGATAGGAAATATCCGGTGGACGGCCGACCCGCGTCCAGACCTCGTGCAACAACTCCAGCGTGTTGGCCACCCCCGAGCGGGGAGCGCGCAGTTCTTCGGTATAGATGGCGATGCAATAGTTCGGAACGCTGTCGGCGAGGCATTTGCCATTCGTGTCATAGATCTTGCCACGCACGGCGGGCAGGCGAACGCGCCGAACGCTTTGGTTATGGAAAACTTCATCGAACCCGCGCTTGCGCGGAATCTGAAGTTGCCAAAGCTCGGAAACCAGCAAACTCATACCGAGCAGCATCAGCCCGAAAACCACCCAGATCACCAGCAGGCTTTCCTGTTTTTGACGGCGCACCTTCATTGCCAACCGTACCCCCTGCGTTTGGGGATGGCCGATTCAAGCTTCTTCATCGTCCACGAAACCAGTGGTAGCACGACAAGCCCCAGCAGGCCGGATCCAACCATACGCAACAGTGCGTAGCCAAAGTGAAAGGGCCGCTGTCCCGTGATGGTGTAGAGGAGGATTGCAACGAACATGGCCAGCATCGCGCCGAGCGCACCAACCATCATCTGCGTTACCAGACCATCCACAAAAATTTCGAGCCGGACGCGGTGAGCAAGTATACCGATGAGCGGGAAGCCAACCAGCGCGGGGCCGAACCCTCCGAGGTCGAGGCCATCGTGCAGCAGCGCCGCCCAGAACACAGCAATCCACATCCCGCGCGGCGAGCGGTGCAGCGCATAGTAAAGCGCAAATGCGGCAAGCACCGGCGGCTTGATTCCGCCAAACACGGGCAGCGGCGGCAGGAACAACTGAACCAGCGCACCCACAAAAATTCCACCGAAAAGAAGAATGCGAGCCATCATGGCAACTCCTCCTCGGGGGCGTCTGAAATCACGAAAACATAGTCGAGCAGGCTCACGGTGGCGCTCGGCGCAACCTGCGCATTCTGGTAGAGCCCCGAGCGATCCTTTTCCGTCTGTACAATATAGCCAATATGAACTCCCTTCGGGAAAACGCCCCCCTCGCCGGAAAGCCCCGAGGTGATCACTTCATCGCCGACGAGGATCTTTGCATCCTTATCGATAAAATCCATGCGGGCGATAGGTTGCCCCTTAAGGTTTGTTCCGGCACCGCGCACGAGCCCGAACACTTCCTTTCCCCGAATCCGGGCTGAGACTCGGCAAGCGGGATCGCAAATCAGCAGCACTTCGCAAAAGCGCGTTGAAACCTCGGTGGTCTTTCCCACGAGCCCGTCAGGACTGATCACAGCATGGTTTTCCTCAATACCCGCGGCCCCGCCTTTGCCAAGCCGTACTGAGTTCCACCAGCCGCTAATATTGCGACTCGTCACATCGCACGGGATCATGGAAAAAGGCGTTTGGTGCTGAAATTTGAACGCCCGGCGCAGACGGACGTTGTCGGCCTCGGCCTCGCGGAGCTTGTTGAGTTCGGCTTGGAGGCGGACGAGCTCGTGGGAGAGGTCGCGCTTTTCTTCGCCCGCGCCACCGATGCCGCGTATGGCCGACACCGCCTCGGAGAGGCGACGACCCAGCCCGGCGGTTCCGCGCTCTGCGGGTTCCACAATGCCGCGCACCGCCCCCTTCCCTTTCCGGGAGAGCACAGCAGGCAAAACAAATACTACGATCAACAGGAGTCCTGCGACCGCGGCATACACTAGTTTTTTGTTCCTAAAATTCATCCGTCCCTAGCTATCAGGGAGGACAAGGCAACAGCACATTGCGGTTGAAATTTGTTGGGAGGGTCTAGCCGTTGGGCCCCGCCATCTTTCGAAGGAAATTGATTTCGTGCAGGACAATTCCGGTTCCTTCCGCCACAGCGCTAAGCGGATCATCCGCAATATGCACCGGTAGGTTGGTCTTTTCCGAAATCAGAATGTCGAGCCCGCGCAGCAGCGCACCGCCGCCGGCCAGAACCATTCCGCGGTCCACCAGATCGGCCGAAAGCTCCGGCAGGCAACGCTCCAGCGTAACCCGGACGGCCTCGACAATCTGGTTCACCGGATCCTGCAGGGCTTGGCGCACCTCTTCGGAGCTGATCGTCAGCGTCCGCGGCAACCCGGCCACCAGATCGCGGCCCTTCACTTCCATGGTGCTTTCTTCACCGGTGGAAAGGGCCGAGCCCATCGTAATCTTGACTTCCTCAGCGGTTCTCTCGCCGATTAACAAATTATATTCCCGCTTTATGTGCTGGATGATTGCCTCATCCATCTCATCGCCTCCGACCCGTACACTCCGGCTATACACAATGCCGGCTAGGGAGATCACGGCGACTTCCGTCGTGCCCCCCCCGATATCCACGATCATGTTTCCGGCTGGTTCCTGTACAGGTAGGCCCACGCCAATTGCGGCGGCCATCGGCTCTTCTATTAAAAATACATCCCGCGCGCCCGCATGCATTGCGGAATCTTTCACTGCGCGCTTTTCCACTTCCGTAATTCCACTTGGCACGGCAATCACCACTCGGGGCCGCACCATCCGTCTGCTGTTGTGCACCTTCTGGATAAAATAGCGGAGCATCGCTTCGGTAATCTCAAAATCCGCAATGACCCCGCTTTTCAGAGGGCGGATCGCCACAATACTTCCTGGTGTACGCCCGAGCATCTTCTTCGCCTCGTCGCCCACGGCCAGTACCCGGTTCGTGCCAGCCTGTACCGCCACCACCGAAGGTTCGCGCATCACGATACCGCGGTCGCGCGCATACACGAGGGTATTCGCGGTCCCTAGATCAATTCCAATATCGCTGGAAAACATTCCCAAAACACGGTTTAACATAGTGTAGCTTCCTTCTTAAAAAATGATTCGCATCAAATCGGTGGACTGTGTGATAAATTAACCTTATGGGTCAAGGGCAAACGAACCTGCGCGGCAATCGGGTAATCGGTCTTTGGATTTAGGAGCAACATTGACAGCCCCCATAAATAGGGGCTACTCTCGCCACTAATTTGGGATTAAAAGAGCTTCTAAACGTCATATGCACTCTGTGAGCTCATTATATGAAGAAAAGAACCGCAGATAGAATTTATCCAAACCGACCCCACAACATCATGAAATATTCCCTTTTAATCGCGACACTCCTCTTCGCCTCGCAGGCGATTGCGCAGGATTACTCCAACGTGCAAACCGTTCTGCCTAGCGACATACCAGAAACCATTGTCGCCAAAGCCGCTCATGTGGTGCCGACGGCACGTCAACTGGCCCACCTCGATAACGAGTTCATTGGCTTTATCCACTTCGGACCCAACACCTTTACCGGCAGGGAATGGGGCAACGGCATGGAATCCCCAAAAATATTTGCACCCGGCACGGTGGATACAGACAACTGGTGTCAGCACATGAAAGCTGCAGGAATGACGCTGGTCATTATGACCTTCAAACACCACGACGGTTATGTCCTCTGGCAATCCCGCTACGAAGATCAACAGACGATCAAGAATTCTCCCTACCAAAATGGCCAAGGCGACATCGCGAAGCAGCTCTCGAAATCCTGTGAAAAGTATGGCCTGAAGTTCGGCGTTTACATCTCCCCTGCGGATCTCTATCAGATCGAGTCGAAAGTGGGGCTTTACGGCAACGGCAGCCAATACCAAGAATCCTCCATCCCAACAGACCCGGCCTCGTTCAAAGACAAGCCGACCAAGGTCCGCAAGGACAAACCGGTCGATGCTCCTGTCTTTACCTACGAATGTGATGACTACAATCGGTACATGCTAAATCAACTCTATGAGCTGCTCACCGACTACGGCCCCGTGCATGAAGTATGGTTCGATGGCGCGCACCCAAAACGTAAAGGCGGACAAACCTACACCTATGCCGCTTGGTATGAACTCATACGCACCTTGGCCCCCGATGCCGTCATTTTTGGTAAAGGCCCTGACATCCGCTGGTGCGGAAATGAGGCGGGGGGCACACGATCATCGGAATGGAATGTTATCCCTCTGAATGTACATCCAAAAACAAACAGTTGGAATGACAATGCGCCTCAGGACATCGGATCTAGAAAAAAACTGGCCGCTGCAAAATTTCTCTATTATCGCCCCGCAGAAGTCAACACATCCATCCGCCATGGATGGTTCTGGCGCAACGACACCAACCAAAGCGTCCGCAGTGCCGATGATGTGTTCGATATCTACGAGCGAGCCGTGGGCGGTAATGCCGTTTTCTTGCTCAATGTCCCTCCGAACCGGGATGGAAAATTCTCCCCTCGAGATGCCGATTGCCTGATCGAAGTGGGCAAGCGCATCCGCCAAACCTACGGCACCGATTTGGCGAAAGGAACTAAAGTTTCCGTCCCAAACCTGCAAGATGGCGATAGCGCTACATTTTGGGAACCCAACACACTCACGGGTGAAATCACCGTCACCATGCGTAAGCCAAAGACGATCAACCGGTTCGTCATTAAGGAAGCGATCGCTAAGCGCGGAGAGCGGATCGAAAAACATACTCTGGATGCACTCATTGAAGGGAAATGGCAGGAGGTCGCCACAGGCACCAATGTCGGTCATAAAAGAATCCTACGCTTCCCGGCGGTAACCACCACCAAACTGCGCTTACGTATTCTGGAAAGCCGTCTCAACCCATCGGTGGCTGAGATTTCCGCTCATTTCTACAAGCAACCTCCTCTTCCTGTTGAAGCCCAACGCAGCCTCATAGGTACCGTCGCGTTGAGCCTCAAGGAAACCGCCTTTCATGGTAAAGGCGCAGGGTTCACGACCAAATCTTTGGAGATCCGATACACCACCGACGATTCCGAACCCTCTCGCAGCTCAGCACTCTACAGCACCGCCATTCCAATGGTTAATGGGGGTGTGATCCATGCACGCAGCTATTCATCGGCCGCCGAAGGTGCTGTTGCCACCTTCCAATTTGGCCCCAGCAAGAAAGACTGGCAAGCAACGGCTACCAGCGAAGAGAATGCGACGTATGACGCAACCAAAGCGATTGATGGCAACCCCGCAACCTACTGGCACAGTAGTTGGAGCGACAAAAAAGCCGTCCACCCACACACCTTGACCATCGATCTCGGCAAGAAACACCTCCTTACCGGCATCACTTACCCCGGCAGGATCGACGAATCCCCGACAGTATGATCGAACAAGGTCGCATTGAAGTGAGCACCGATGGCAAAAATTGGACCCGAGCAGGTACCTTCACCTTCGGCAACCTACTCAACGATCCGACCAAGCGGACCTTCCGATTTAAGAAGGCACATCCTGCAAACTTCGTCCGTCTGATTTCTCTCAAAGGAGCACAAGACAAACCCTACGCTGGCGCCGCTGAAGTGGGTGTACTGACGAAGTAAAGTCTGCCTTCATGGCAATACATATCGGGCGGATCGGATATCCGCGCTACGGGAGGGGGGAAATCATGGGGTCCCGAAAAAGTGGCTGTAGAGGAATTCCTTGACCGGTTCCAAACCTTCGCCTAGTTCGGCAGAGATTTCGTAGATGGTCTCGTCGGTGCGCTCCTTGAACTCCTTAAGATGCTTGGCGGCATCGGGTTCATCCATCTTATTGGCCAAAACAAGATACGGGGTGCAGGAAAGCTCTTCGAGGTGGAGGCGGAGTTCATCTTTCAAATGTAGAAAATCATCGGTCGGATTACGCTGGTCGGTTCCGGCCATATCGAGCACGAATAGGATAAATTTGGAGCGCTCAATGTGGCGTAGAAATTGGTGACCCAAACCAACTCCTTCGTGGGCGCCATCGATCAGGCCGGGAATGTCGGCCACACGAAGGCGACTGAAGTTTGCATACTCCATGGTTCCGATAATGGGATTGAGGGTCGTGAAGGGATATGGGGCAATCTTGGGGTGCGCGTGAGTGAGCTGAGTGAGGAGGGTTGATTTCCCGGCGTTGGGGTAGCCAACGAGGCCGACGTCGGCCACGAGTTTGAGTTCCAGCCAAATCACTTTTTCTTCGACCTTGGTGCCTTCGGTAAATTCGCGGGGCGCTTGGTTGGTGGAGCTCTTGAAGTGGATATTACCGATACCCCCTTTGCCGCCTTTGGCGATGAGTAGCTCTTCGCCGTCGCCGAGCAACTCGCCGAGCAACTCGCCCGTTTCATCATCCGTAATCACCGTACCAATAGGGATCTTGGCGATGCAGTCGGCTCCATTGCGGCCGTGGCATTGCGAGCCCATGCCGTGCTGGGCATGCTTGGCGCGCTGGTGGGGTTTGTAGTAGAGCGGAAGGAGGGAGTCTTCGTTGGCATCGCAGCGGAGAATAACGGAACCGCCGTCGCCGCCGTCGCCGCCATCGGGGCCACCCTTAGGGATAAATTTTTCACGGCGGAAAGAGACACATCCGTTGCCCCCGTTTCCGGCACGGACGTATAGTTTGACGCGATCTTTGAATACAACGTGTTTCATGGGGCGAGTGTTAAGTTTTAGGTGTTAAGTTTCAAGCTTGCGGGCTGGGCAAAAGAAAAGGCGCCCCGCTGTGCGTGGGCGCCTCATCCAAAGCTCGGCTTGAGCATATCTACGCAGCCGAACTTTCACGGATGTGTACTTTGCGCTGGCGCTTGTCGAATTCGACGATGCCATCTTTCAAAGCGAAGAGCGTGTAGTCGTTTCCACAACCTACGTTCATACCGGGGTGTAACTTAGTTCCCAGCTGACGCACCAGAATGGTGCCTGAGGTTACGGTCTGACCGCCGAAACGCTTAACACCACGACGTTGTGCATTACTGTCGCGCCCGTTGGTTGTTGATCCTTGTCCTTTTTTATGAGCCATGGTTGCCTCCCTGCAAAACTATGCTGTGATTGATTCCACTTTGATCTTCGTCAACTCCTGACGATGACCGATTTTACGGCGATACCCTTTACGGCGCTTCTTCTTGAAGGAGTAAATCTTCTTGCCGCGCAGGTTTTCGACGACCGAAGCCTTGACCTTGGCGCCGTCCACAACGGGTGCACCGATCATTAATTCGGTGCCATTGGAGACTGCCAGCGTATCAAATTCAACGCTTGCGCCTTCTTCCATATCCAACAATTCCACGTCAAAGACATCGCCCTGCTGGACGCGGTACTGTTTTCCACCGGTTTCTATAACCGCATATGCTTCCATAAATTACCTCAATATCCCCACGGGGCTTTGTTTCCTAAAAAATCAAGGGGCGGAAATTACGGAATTGCCCTGCGGCTGTCAACCCAAATTAAAACGCAAAACTGCCGTATTCAACATCCCTCCGAGAGGCCCGTATAAAAAAGGCGCGACCGAATGTTGTTTTTCAGAGTGAAATAGCCAATGTTCCCCTCATCAAGTTGATACGAACCCTACTGAGGAACCTGCGTTAAATGAATCTAAAAATAGCAAAAACCGCCCTGCTGATTGCCACCGTCTCCCTGTTCATGGTCGGTTGCGGCGGCAGGGATTCCACGACGGACATGAACTCCCTTCCGGACACCCTGAAGGTCAAGAAACTTTCCAAGACCTACGTTATTACTGGAATTGGAGAACGCGGAACCAACAGGGTGGCGATCATTAATGACGAGGTGGTCACACTGGGCATGGAGCTCGACCCCGGGGTGGTGCTCAAGGATATCCAACTTACCTATGCCGTTATTATCCATGGAAACTCGGAATACCTAATCCGTCCGGAAAATATCCAGAACGAACTCGACGAGAAAAAGCGCTGATTCTTGCGCGCCCCAAAACGGATGTATGTCCGCAATCGGATTCTAACCTCCACCCTCAGACTCAGACGACTCATCAAGGAGAATTAAAAAATGAAAATAAGATCCACAACACCCATACTATGTGTGTTTTTCATCCTGACCCTCACCCTGCTCTGCGGGTGCGGAAAATCTCCTCAGAAGGTGACGCCCCTGCGGGCCGCCCTTGATGCCTCCGTGGTGGACATCGAGGGTGCGGATATTGAAGCCGCCCCGCTTCTGGAAACCGACTACCTACTCCTCTACTTCTCTGCCCATTGGTGTCCACCCTGCAGGACCTTTACCCCAAAATTTGTTGCGTTCTACAATGCGCATGGAGGCGG
>JAUXGY010000367.1 GCA_030621805.1 Kiritimatiellales bacterium
ACATGACACAGTTTCTTTATGCAATCTACAATCGTTCTAAAACCTTCCTGATATCATCCTGGAAAACATCATAATACTTCTCGCCAGCAAAAGAGTTGCTCTCCCTTAACGGCTGCCCCATTCCAGCATCACCAAGCAACACCCTGATTTCTTCGGCCATACGCCGCCACTCGGAAGCAAGCATCAAAGGATCGAGTGCTTGTCGTTTGGGATCTGACACCCCAAGCCAAAGGATTTCTAGGGCACGAAACAAAGGAACGGAACTCCTCCATGGAGTAAACCCATTCGGGCGCAACAAAGCATCAAGCGTCCCCAT
The DNA here is from genome assembly GCA_030621805.1 of Kiritimatiellales bacterium. Taxonomy (GTDB): domain Bacteria; phylum Verrucomicrobiota; class Kiritimatiellia; order Kiritimatiellales; family Pontiellaceae; genus Pontiella. The sequence goes on from JAUXGY010000367.1 coordinate 317, forward strand.
AGATAGAGAGTATATTTTCTCGCGGGCACTGGTCCGCACTTGCACAACTCCGGAACGAACCATTTCTGCCAGCGCATTTTGTGTCGAACGTGGATTCTGTCCTATCAGCTTTGCAATGAGTGAGGGATGGATTTCATCAACAGAGCCAAGAAGACAGAGAATTTCACAACGCAAATTTACACCCAGCAGTGCTCGTAAACGCAGCAAAAGAGTTGGCATGCCCTCCTTTGGGAAAGGTTGCGAAAGTCCTCGATTTTTTACCAGCGACCGAAGCAACCCATGTCGATGAAAAATCTCGTCGCAATCGTTTAACGACGGCATCGGTCGCCCGTCTTTCATATAGAAGAGAGATGACTCCCTGTCTTGGGAGTATTTTGTTGCCAGCTTTTTCCATTTAAGAGCAACAGACGATCTTTGGCCAAGCAACTCGGCAACAGCGCTCAGTTCAGCCTTAGCCTGAAAATCAAATTGCTTAACCAGATTCTGAAGGCGCTGAACATTCAGATAGTCCCCATTGATTTCAAGCCAATCCAACACTTCATCGAAAAGCCTCGCGTCATAACGAGCGACTGTCAGAGTCAACAGCAACAGAGCTTCCGGGTCGACTACCTTCGATTCTTCGGCGTTGCCGTAGCCGGAAACACCGATAGCTGTCCATTGCCGCCACAGCAAGTCCAATAGGCTATCGAGAATGGTCTTTTTAAATTCGTTCAACGAGATGTTCATAACCGAACTCCCTGAAAAACATTTTGATCCCTTCCAAGTACCCTTCTGACGGATCATGAGTCCGCGACCAAGCAACGGCTCCCAGCAACTCATCATCGGTCGGGGCTAATTCCTGAAGATCCGTTGCATGATAGCCACCGAATCGATCGACCGCTGCATAAAGCTTGAAGTAAATCTGGTCGATGCGGTCAATAAATGCAACCGTCAGCCTTTCCCCAAACCTTTTCCAGCTCAAACGATCCGCAAATCCACTCGGAAGGCCGAGACGGAAAATCCCTCCTTCACCACTGCTAGGGCCGTTATTCAACCAATCTTTCGGAAGCCCCAGGTCCTCCGCTACCTCCAAGGCAGCCTTCTCCAAGGCTTCTGGGAGTGGAGCCGGATCAATCAGTTCGCCATCATCATCTGCCAGCGCAACAACATCGACATCTCTGGTGGCTCGCATGACCAGCTCGGTTGCGACTAAAGCGGTCCCTCCGCAAACCACCAGGTTAAAATTCAGGGCGCCCGCTATATCCAGCCGACCGTTCAACAAGCGCAGCGCAGTGTCAAATTGCTCATATTGGTACGTCATTGAACCTCCTAGTTCGCATTATGCGCACTATAAGCAACATTTACGGGAATTTCAATAGATTTTATTGAACCGACCGACTGCTCGCTCTCCCAAATTGGGAGCCATAGTTCCCAGAATAGCGCCACCAAAGCCGGGTACTCTGCAAAAATGCGATGTGTTGCTATGGTATGTCCCAACCCCAGCCGTAACTGTCCATGGTTTTGCCGCCGCCATTCCCCATGAAGAGCAGCATGTCAGTTCCAATGGTTTCTTTTTTGAACCATGCGGACTGATCGCGAAGCACCGGTCCCTGGCGAATACCTTGAATAATGAAACGTATAGGGGCACCTCTTTCCACCTAAGTTTCCACCTAACACGAAAATACCACTGTGGAACATAAAAACAAGGGCTTAGCCAAATTCGGCTAAGCCCTTGTTTTGTAATGGCGGAGGGGGTGGGATTCGAACCCACGGTAGCTTGCGCTACAACAGATTTCGAGTCTGTCACCTTCGGCCGCTCGGACACCCCTCCGTGGGTTTCCATTGAGGACACCCTTTATAATGTCTTTTGTGATTTTTTTCCAGCCCTTAATGCCTGAAAAAAGCCACTGAGCAGTTGACTGCAATCCTCGCCCAGCACACCTTCGGTGACTTCGACTTTGTGATTGAAGCGTCCGTCCCGGGCAAAATCGTAAATTGAACCGACGGCACCGGCGCGTGGATCGCGGCAAGCGTATACCAGGTGTGGAATGCGGGCGAGAATGACCGCTCCCATACACATCACACAGGGCTCAAGGGTGACATAGAGTGTGGTATCGAGCAGGCGCCAGTGACCTATTTTTTCTGCGGCCATACGGATCGCTACCATCTCGGCGTGAGTGGTTGGATCGTTGCTCGTTTCGCGCAGGTTGTGGCCGCGACCGATGATTTCGTCATCGAAAACGATGACGGCACCAATCGGCACCTCACCCAGA
>JAUXGY010000301.1 GCA_030621805.1 Kiritimatiellales bacterium
TGCGCTCGAGCAGATCATGGAGTATGGCGGCATTTCCGACTGCAATCCCGAGAAGGGGCAGATCCGCTCGGATGTGAATGTGTCTGTTCGTCCGGTGGGGCAGAAGGAGCTGGGTTCAAAGGTTGAGATCAAGAATATGAACTCATTCGCCTTTATTCAGCAGGCCATTGAGTATGAGATCGATCGCCAAACCGAACGGCTGGAGAGTGGGGGAAGCGTAGTGCAGGAAACGCGCGGGTTCGATTCCGGCCGCGGCGAAACTTTTAGTCAACGCACCAAGGAAAACGCCCACGACTACCGCTATTTTCCCGAACCCGACCTCATGCCCGTTCAGGTTTCAAAAGAGCAGGTGGAGCAGTGGCGCTCCGAACTTCCCGAACTTCCTGCGCAGCGGCGCGCTCGTTATGTGAGCGAGCTGGGGCTCCCGGAATATGATGCCGGGGTGTTGACGGCGGACAAGGCCACGGCAGATTGGTTTGAGCTGGCCATGACACATACCAAAAACGCTAAGGCGGTTTCTAATTTTATTATGGGAGAAATGATGCGTCTGCTTTCCGAGCAGGGCATACCCATCTCCGAGTCAAAGGTGACGCCTGAAAAGCTGGGCGGAATCATCGCGCTTATCGATGCCAAAACCATCAGCACCGGCGCGGGAAAGCAGGTCTTCGAAATCATCTTTACCGAGGGCGGTGAGCCCAAGGCCATTATCGAAGAAAAAGGAATGGCGCAGGTATCCGACGACTCCGCGCTTGAAGGCTGGGCCGACGAAGCCATTGCCACCAACCCCAAGCCGGTCGAGGAATACAAGGCCGGCAACACCGCCTCCATCAACTTTTTGATGGGGCAAGTCATGAAGGCCAGTCGGGGAAAGGCCAATCCCGGTGCGGTCATGCAGATGCTGAAGCAAAAGCTGGATGGTTAATTGCGCGTGTTGCGCTTCCAATATGCTGAAGTGATGCTATGCTTCCGCACTCAATTTTAAATGCGGGGAGATAAATATGACCTTAACACATAAACTGATTAACCAATTGATCCAGCTTCAGGAGCTGGTGGTGGCAGACATGCAGAAGAAGGCTTCGATGCCGACCGCCCGGCTGGAGGAGCTTGAGAAGGCGATTGTGGCATTGGGCTCCGATCTGCCACAACAGGTGAAGTCGCACTTTAATCGGTTGTTGCAAAAACATCCGGAAGCGATTGTTCCGGTTGCCAATGGAATTTGTGCGGGCTGTGGAATGGCGCTGACGAAGAGCATGATCCAAAGTGTGCATAAAGCGGAGCAAATGAACCGTTGCCCGAACTGCGCCCGCTTCCTCTATTATCCGGAACAACTGGTCGAGCGAGAACGGATCAACCGGGTCTACGGCGAAGCGCGCAAGATGGGGATTGGTCGTTTTACGGCACCGGAGCTCATGATGGTTTCCCTTAAAGGCTCCACTCCCGAAGAGGTATTGGGCGAAATGTGCACCCGCATGGCTGATGAGGGTTTTGTGGATGACGGCGACCATTTGCTCGATCTTGCCCTCCAGCGTGAAGCGATCGTGAGCACAGCGGTCGACAACTCGATTGCCTTTCCCCACGTTCGCGGGGTCGAGGGCGGTGGGCTGACCTTGGTGGTGGGGATTCACAAGAAAGGGATTAAGTTTGGGGGGCCGGGTCGGACGCTCTCTCGGGTCTTTTTCTTTATGATGATCCCGACGGCGACGAGTGCATTTTACCTCAAGCTGATCTCCGGACTCTCGCGCATCTTTCGCGAAAAGGAGCCGCGCGAAGCCCTGCTGACCGCCAAGACGGAAGAGGATCTTTGGAAGGCGCTGATCAAGACCACCAAGAAAATGATTAAGTAGCCCGTCCCGCCCATGGCTTCCATATATGATACCGCCGGCCTAGAGGCTCTACGCGTTCGCAATGCGGTGCAGCCGCACCGGATGAAGCTCTTTCGCAATGCGCTTTTCAAGAAGGCCCGTGGTTGGGATGAGGCCCTCGAAACCCTTCCGGAAAATGCCCGCACCGATTTTGCCGATACGCTCAGGTTCGAATCACTAGAATTAGCGGAGCGCCATGACTCGGAGATCGACGGTGCGAGCAAGCTGATTTTCAAAACCACTGACGGGCATCTTATCGAAAGCGTCATCCTGCGTCCAAAAACCGGGAGAACTTCGCTGTGCATCTCTTCGCAGATAGGTTGTGCGTGCTATTGCAGTTTTTGCGCAACCGGAAAAATGGGTTTCACACGCAACCTGACGAGCGATGAGATTCTGGATCAAGTGACGCAGGCCAGTCGGTTGGTGAAGCCGGAGGGGCGGTCGATCCGCAATGTGGTCTTTATGGGCATGGGCGAGCCGTTGTTGAATTTGGCGCACCTTTTCGAAGCCTTGGAATTTCTCCGTGCGGCACCGCTCTTTAACTATGCAGGATCGCGGTTGATGGTTTCGACGGTGGGGATTCCGCAGGCCATGGCTCGCTTTACCGAACAACACCCCGAAGTGCAACTGGCATTGAGCCTGCACAGTGCCCGGCAGGAGGTGCGTGAAAAGTTGATGCCGCAAGCGCGGACGTATACGCTCGATAGGCTGCGCGAGGAGCTGTTGAATGCTTCGCAAAACGGCAAGGTGATGATTGAATACCTCATGCTCGCGGGCGTGAACGACGGCGAGGAAGACCTCCTCGCCTTAGAGGACTATTTGCGCGACATTCCGGTGCATATCAATATAATCCCATTCAACGAATATGCCGGATGCAATCTGCGCGGAACGCCAAAGGCGGAGATGACGGGGTTTTCGAATCGATTAAAGGCGGCGGGCTTTCAGACCACGTTGCGGTATTCGCTCGGCGCGGACATCGCCGCTGCCTGCGGGCAGCTCGTGCAGCATAAAAAAGGGTTTTAACCGCTCATGAAAAAAGGCCTCGGATTTACGGATGTATTTTGTATCGCCGCTGGAGCGATGATTAGTTCGGGTATCTTCGTGCTGCCGGGGCTGGCCTTTTCGCTGGTCGGGCCGGCGATGGTCGTTTCCTATTTGATTGCGGGTATGCTGGCGCTCATCGGCGTGTTTAGTGTGATTGAGTTGGCGACGGCGATGCCGAAGGCGGGCGGCGACTATTATTTCCTGACCCGCAGCCTCGGCCCGCTGGTCGGGACGGTTTCGGGGTTGCTCAGCTGGTTTGCGCTATCGCTCAAGACGGCCTTTGCGGTTTTTGGTTTGGGAGAGGTGG
>JAUXGY010000064.1 GCA_030621805.1 Kiritimatiellales bacterium
AAGGTCATTTCCCACCACATGCCCTGCCAAAGGCGCATGCGGGCGCTATTGATCATCAGCCCCCACGAGGGTTCGCCCTGTACGCCGATACCGAGGAAGCTCATGACGACTTCGGTGCCGACCGCCGCTGGAAAGCGCAGGGTGAAGGTAATGATGATGACGTGCATGATATTGGGCAAAATGTGTTTAAAGATGATGCGACCCGAGCTGAGTCCGAGCGCTCGGGCAGCCTGCACATAGCTTTGATCCTTGTGCTTAATCACCTCGCCGCGCACGAGACGGCAAATTCCGACCCAGGTGGTCAGTCCAATGCCAAGGTAGATTCCCACCAGACCCTTGCCCACGACCATGGCGATGGCCAAAATAAACAGCAGGCCGGGCATGGAGGCAAAAGTGTTGTATAGCCAGACAATAAAATCGTCGACGCGCCCGCCATAGTATCCGGCGAGGCAACCCAGGAACACGCCGATGGGAATGGCGATCAGCGAGGTGATAATGCCTACCATGAAAGCAATACGCACCCCCTGTACCAGACGAGCCATGACATCGCGCCCGAGTCCATCGGTTCCCATCCAATGCTTCATGTTGGGGGGCTGATGCGCTAGGTCCAGGTTGGTTTGCTGGTAAGCGGGCGTTGCATCCATGATGTCGTGATAGCGGTAGACCACTTCGCCGTAAATGGCCAAAGCTGAAAAGAACAGCACCAGTCCAAGACAAAACAGGGCGATACGGTTTTTCTTCAACCGTAACCAGGCATCACCCCACAAACTCTGTCCTTTCTCATTCGGCATAGTTTTACTTTAATTTTACGCGCGGATCGGCCGCGGCGTAGCACAGGTCGGTTAAAAGGTTAGACGCCACAAACAGCAAGGCCCCAATCAAAACGAGCGCCCGAACCACATCGATATCAGAGGCAAGAATGGAGCTGATGCCCAGATAGCCCAACCCGGGAATCCCGAAAAAACTTTCGAGCAGGAGCGAGCCGGTATAGAGGTAGGGAATCGCAATAATGACATTGGTGATGATAGGGATCATGGCATTCTTAAGCACATGCACAAATAACACACGCGGCTTGCCGACCCCTTTGGCAAAGGCGGTACGGACATAATCCTTGTACATTTCTTCGAGCATCACCGAGCGATAGAAACGAATATTTGCGCCCAGCATACTGATGATACCAATCGTGACCGGCAGGATCAGATAGCGCCACGACTCGTAGCCCCAGACCGGAAATAAGCCCATTTTGTAAGAGAGAAAATACTGCCCCGCCACAATGTAGACGAGATAGTTGATACTCATCAGTGCCACGGAAAAAATCACGAAAAAGCGGTCGATCCACGTATCGCGGAAAAAGGCGCAGATCAGCGAGAGCGTAATGGCCACCACCATGCCGATCAGGAAAATGGGAATCGTCAGCGAAAGCGAGGCCACCACACCATCCTTCAGCAACGTCGAAACCGGTTGCTTGAGCGACTCGGATTTACCAAAGTTTCCCCGGGCAAGCTGCTTCATGTAGAAGAGCAGTTGCGAATCGAAAGGACTCTCCATTATTTTACGTAGCTTGAGCGTGCGAATTTCCAGAGACTGGTCGTCCGTGGAAAAGCCAAATCCCTCTCCCCCCTGAAAACGAATCCGGACCGACGTCCAGTCCGAAGCATTAAGGGCGGTTCCTTCCAGGGTGCCCGTGCCGCGATAAAGAACGGCCCACTCGTATTCAGTTCCGGATCGCAGCTTGAAAGCCATCGGGTTAACCGATGCGCCTGCCGCGATCTGTACGGTTTTGGATTCAGCGGAATAGGTGGTGTTGCTTCGGGCGATCCATGCCCCCGGGCCGTTCGAAAAATCATGGTCACCATACGCCCGCGTGGTGGTACGGGATCCAAAAAAGAGCGGTTTATCAAACCCACGCTGGGCATCGAAATCCTCCAGGCTTTGGAGCGATACCTTTTTGCCGAGCGCCGTCGCCGCCAGATCGCCACCCACCACGTTAAAGAGGATGAAGGTCAGCAAAATAACACCCAGCACAGTGGGGATCATTTGAAGGAGTCGTTTGAGGATATACTTCAGCATCTCCTATTCACTCCCTGACATATTAAGTTTTTTGTCTTTATGCGTTTTGAACCACTGTGTCCGCTCGTCAATGTTCGCCCGCTGGTATTTTTCCATCCCATACGGGAAGGCATGGTAGGTGTAGTTTTTTATCCAGCTATGTTTCAGCGCAAAGCTCTGGGATTGATAGCAAAATATCCATGGGGCATCCTCGACCACAATGTGCGCCATTTTCTCGTAGAGCACCGTCCGTTCCGGCGAATCGAACAGGGTCTGGATCTGTTCATAAATCCGGTCGAGCTGCGTATTGCGATAGTTTGCATGGTTCGGACCGGGCGTTATGTTCTTGCTATAAAATAGCTGGAAAAAGTTTTCCGCGTCGGGATAATCGGCCACCCAACCCAGATAAAACATTTGAGCCCGCTTGCGGTTTAGTTTTTCGTGAAAGGCGGGCGATGTATTATACTGCACATTCAGCACCACATTAATCCGCTCAAGCATGGCGGTGATCAGCTCCATCATCTGCCGCGTAGTGGGATCGGCTCCGCCCACTTCCATCGTCAGCTTCAACCGGCGGCCAGTCTTGGGATCGATCCCCTCAGGATAGCCCGCCTCGGCGAGCAACCGCTTCGCCTTCTCCAGATCAAAGCGATAAGGCGCGCGCTCTTTCAGCGATCCGCCCAGCGGCTCGGGAACTGGCCCGTTGGCAGGATGGAGGCGACCATTCATAAACTGGTTCATCTGGTCAAAGTTATACGCGCAGCTCAGTGCCTGCCGGAGCTTGCGGTGGCGACGGTCGATCTCGGGATCGGCACTCGTTCCCAGCACGGCATCTTCCCAGTTGAATCCAATATAGCGCAGCTCCAGCGTCGGTGCGGAAATCACCTTAATTCCTCGCTTTTCAAGTCCTTCGTTCAGCCCCTCATCCACCGTCATCACGGCATCCCAGTTGTCTGGCGAAATTTCCGAAAAGCTGAATTGCCCGGAGAGAAACATCATCCAGGCGGTGGAACCATCGTCGACGACAAACTGCACCACACGATCTATAAACGGAATGGACTTCCCGGCATCCTTGAGCAGGCCCGCCTCGATTTGCTCCGGCGTACCATGGGCGGGATAAGTTTCACTACGGCCGGTTTCGGCCCACTTGAGGCTACGAATAAATTCAATGCGCGAGTTGCGCCGCCAGTGCACTAGTTCATAGGGACCGGTGCCGACGGGGTGGCTGACAAAGTGCGGCCCGTAATACTCCACCGCTTCGTGCGCCACGGCAAAGGCATAGTGCATGGTCAACACATTCAAAAGTTGCGGGTAGGGTCGGATCAAGCGAATCTGTAACGTATGGTGATCCAGAGCCTTCAGCCCCTCAATCTCCATGCCGTAGTTGGTGGGCTCGGTGTTTTTGGAAGCCTCGTGAAAGGCATTGATGCCCACCACCCGGCTATCGAAAATCCAGAACCCCGACGAGATATTTTTCACATCGGCGATGCGCTTAAAGGAATAGATAAAATCCTCGGCCACCAGCTCCCGCCCCTTCCCCTCCGGGAAGCAGGGATCGTCGTGGAAGTGGATTCCTTTTCGGATTTTAAAGGTATAAACCAGCCCGTCTTCGGAAACCGTCGGCATCGACTCAATCAAGAGCGGCCCCACCTTGTATGGCCGTGCCAGATAGTCGTATTCTACCAGCCCTTCGTAGATACGGGAAATCGCCTTTGAGGAGGAGACATCGCCCGAAAGCGCCGGATCCAGAGCTTTGATGCGATAGGATCGGGAATACGAAACCACCTCGTCCACCGGGGATTCCGAACGACTGGAATCGTCCCCGCATCCCCACAAAAACAGGCTGGCCATCAAAGCGAAGAGCCAACCTATCTGAATACGTTGAGTGATTAACTGAAAACTCATCAAGAGAAATATGCCAATATACAAACTACATTTCGTCTTGTTCTTCCGCTGCCGGTGCCGCAATGGGTTCTGCGACAGGTTCCGTACCGGGATCCACCAAATCGATAAGGTCAAGCGGTTGCTCCTGTATCGAGGCCGGTTGTGCCATCGGGGCCGGAGCATTCGGGTCCATGACCAGCTTTTCCTTCTGGGCAAAGAGAATGCCCAGCACCAGCGTATTCGCCATGAAGACAATTCCAATGATCACCGTTATCTTACTCAGGACATTGCCAGCCCGGGCACCGAACAGAGATTCCCCCGCCCCGGCACCAAAAGCCATTCCGAGACCTTCGCTCTTCGACTTTTGCAGCAGAACCAGTCCGGTGATCAGCAAGCAGCTGATCACTTCAACGACAATCAACAATACTTTTAAAAACAACATAATCTATCCTCTATTTAATTACATGCCCGCTTTAACAATACCGAAGAACGATGCGGCATCTAGCGCGGCGCCACCGATCAGGCCACCATCGATATCGGGTTGCGACAGCAGTTCCGGTGCGTTATCCGGCTTCATGCTTCCGCCATACTGGATCCGCACCGCATCAGCCGCTTCCGCGCCGACCATATCCTTAACTATTCCACGAATGAAGGCGTGAACGTCCTGCGCCTGCTCGGAAGTGGCAACCTTTCCGGTTCCAATGGCCCAAACAGGTTCGTAGGCAATGACTAGCTCGGTGTACGCGGAGGCAGAAACATCTTTCAGGCCTTCACGAACCTGCACTTCAACCACAGCTTCGGTATTTCCGGATTCGCGATCTTCAAGTTTTTCACCCACGCAGAGAATGGGGCGCAGATTCTTTTCGAGGGCCTTGATGACCTTCTTATTAATCCAAAAGTCGTTTTCCTTATAGTATTCACGGCGCTCGCTGTGGCCAAGAATAACGTAGCGCACAAACAGCTCCTTAAGCATCGTACTGGAGATTTCACCCGTGTAGGCCCCTTCATCCTCAGAACTCATATTTTGCGATCCAACATTAATCAGGGTTTCTGAGACCATATCGCTAACTGCTTTCAACGCTGTAAACGGAGGACAAAGCACAACATCAACCTCCTTGCAGTCCGCAAGCTCCAGTTTAATGGCCTTGGCGAGCTCAACGGCTTCCTCGACGGTCTTGTTCATCTTCCAGTTTCCCGCAATAATCTTCTTTCTCATCAATTCTCTCCGTTTACGTTGGACCCAATGGGTTAAACTCGTTTTTTCTTGAAAAATAAGCGGGAAACTTAGCGGAACCCCTCTCGCTAAGCAAAGGCCAAAAACAGAAAAAGGAGAGATCCCAACATGGAACACCGAGGCTCAAAGTTAAACAGTTCGCTCTGACGGATAACTGCTCCGTATCAAAACCTGACTCCTTAAAACCGGATGCTTTTCAGCATTGCGAGGGCCTCGGCGGTATCCTTCTCTTCCGTTTGGTCAAAAAGATCGCCAAGTTGAGAGATGGATTGGTCGGTTTTCCAGTTTTTAAAGGTTTCGAGGGAAATCCCCCGCTCTGCCAGAACCCGCCCTACTGGGCTCGTTTCCATGTCAAAACCAGGCTCGTGGATAATTCGTTCAACCAACCCTTCCACGGGGCCCGCGCTTCCATGCACAAAATTATCGCGTCCGGGGAATTCCACGGGATATTCAGCGTATAACCGCCCACGAAAACTATCGGGATCAGCTTTGCTCGCATCGGTTGAACCGAGGATTGTTTTTCGGAACGTCTTCCACGAAACCTGCGCAGGGTCGAACTCCAGTACAGAGTAGGTGATCTCTGTTTCCGGATGGTAAAAATTTTCCTCCATGACCGGATAGAATGCGTTGATGCAATAGCTATCGAGTTCATCCAGCCAGGCCATAATTAATCCATCCTGGATCTTTTGCGTCTGCCGGGAAGAAAACTTCTCGTTCCACAGTAAAAAGAGCTGTGAGGCGCTGAGTCCTTTGGATTTCAATAACCGAGGATTCCCCATGATTCGGTCCGCTTCCACTTCGGCCTCCCAACTTTTCCCAAAAGCTAATTCAAACTTTGCCTTACCGTCAGTGGTAAGTATGGCTTCTCCATACGAAGCCTTGCTGTACATCAGGTAGTGTTGGCGGATCACATTCCGTTCGGCCAATTCCACCCCGGTCACCGGTTGGCTTAGAACAACCCGAAAGGCTCGCTCTTCAAAAAAGGAACGAGTTTTCCGGGCAAGCTCCTCCGGCGTCAGAGAAACTCCTACATGATGAACGGGCTTTGTGAAAACCACGGCTTGATTGATTAGACACTCCATAAAACCTCCAATTTGTAAAATAGATGATCAACCTACTCGGCATTACGAAGTGCGTCAAAAGGAAGGATCATCTTTTTCACTGTGCACGGGAGTGTCGCCCTCTCCGCCCGAGATAGAGGTACAAAATGAAAAGGTAGAATCCTGTCAACCATAGCCCTAACAGAACCACAGCCGAAGGGAGGAAAACCCAGAGCCGAACCTTATCGTGAAAAAAACTGCCGTCATGAAAGCTTTCGATGAGGTCGGATCGGCGGTAAGCCACTTGCAGAACCTCCCCACTCTGGGTATCAATCTGAATCTCCCACCGATTATTGGTGCGAACTTTCAACATGCCCTTGGAAGGACGGACGTCCAGCCGATCAATGTCCTCCCAGCTCTCAATACCCGCTTCAGGAATGGTTTTTGCAATTTCCAAAACCTGATCAAACCCTAACACAAGTTCTTTTGAACCTCCGCGCTGCGACGCAGGCTGAATCCAACTAAATTCCTTTTTCAGGAGAAGCAGGAGCCCGGAAAGGATCACCACCAACACCGGAACCGACACGATGATGGAGCCCCAGCGGTGTACCACTCGATTAAACTGCACAAATCTCACTGAGCAAGAGCCTCAATCACATCCGCTTCGCAGTTGGAGAGGATTTTCTGTAGGGTCTGGTTAAACGCGCGGATTACTTCCTCGGCATTCGGTTCGGAGACATGGGCTTGCTGCTGATAATCCTTGCTAAAGAGCACCCTCATCCCATGGGTCTTTTCATCCAACAGGGTGACCTTGATTTCCAGCACAACCTGCGCCGGTTCCGAGGAGGTATCTCCATAGAATTTTAGCACCGTAACCACCAAACGGTGACTCATCCCTTGCCGATCGGACAGCGAAACCGCACGGAATATCCCACTGGATGAAAACCAAGTATAAAAGTTATTGCGAAAGTTTTCCGAGGGCGAAAGTAGTAGTTCGGTATAATAGCTGGCTTCATATTCAACATCGCTTTTTCGAAGGACAATATTCCTCACGTTGAAGGGCGGGAGCACATGGACCGTGTCCATCCACAACTTATCCGCCAGCGGGTTTTCCAACACAGCCGCCGTGCGCTCCGTTTCAACCATGTAGGTTTTAATATCGAGCGACTTGGTCCACAGCTTGATGCAGCCAGACCCCAGCACCATGCCTGCGAGCATGCAGGCCATAACGAAACGGTTCATGGTTTTCATTTTCTTTTCCCTCCTCGACTAAGATTCTTTTCCGGCGGCTCTGAAAGCAACATTCCGGGATGGCGCTTGAGCATTCGAATCAACTCGCGCGTATCATCGGTGATATAGCGCATATTGGAAAGAATCTGTTCGATGTCGCGATCAGAGTCTCCCATAATCTCCTCCAATAAAATGACGGTGGCGTTCAGGTTCGAGGTAACCGAGGGAAGATCGGCCGCCGCCTGGCGCACATCATCAACCACCCCGCCCGACACCCCTGCCACCTGACGGGTGATCTGTTCAATTTGCTGCACAGAACGATTCAGGTTGCTGGTGATTAACTCTACATTTTCGCCGATAGCCTCAAGGTTGAGCGTATTGATTTGCGCCGTGATATGTTCAATGGATCGACTGACCAACGTCATCATGGCCGGGGTGGAAGGAATATAGGCATATTTTGGCTCCCAGTCGATGTTCAACCGATCATCGGCCGCATCCGGATAGAAGTCGGCTTCAAGAAAGGATAGTCCGGTGATGCCCTGCGGCACCAGTTTGAGGCGCAATCCTTGATCCACTTGCATTCCCACACGTGAAGTCAATGTTTCCGCTTCCTGGAAAAGTTCCTCCTCGTTGAGCGCCACCCGGATCATCACATATACCTTGGTCGTGTCGTAGACCGAGGAGACCATTTTTATTTCGCTAATGTTTCCGATTTTTACACCCCGGAACTTAAAGGGTGTACCGATATCGACCCCCTGCACCGATTCATCCAGATAGGTTTCGATAAAATATTTCGGCGAGCGTAGCGCATCGGAACTAAGGGCCACCACCCCCAGAATCCCCAGCGTCGTCGCAACCAGAACGAACACCCCAATGGCAAAATAATGTGGTCTGCTACTCATGGTCTTCTCCAGCTTTACGATTAAAAAAATTGCGCACCCAGGGGTTGTCGGAATGGTCCCGT
>JAUXGY010000123.1 GCA_030621805.1 Kiritimatiellales bacterium
CGTGCTGCGCAGCAGATGACGGATGATCTGATGATCCATTGTGGGCCCCATCACCAGCCCACCGCGTTCGGGGCTGTTGCTGGGCCCGCTCACAAGCCAACCTTCGTCTCCCAGAGGATCTTCGACCAGGTAGTCGACGAAAAATTTCGACACACCCTTTAGTGCCGGATAGGCGCGCTCTCCGAGAAAGGTCTTGTCGCCCGTGAAGAGATAGTGCTCCCACAAATGTGTACAAAGCCATGCGCCGCCCATCGGCCAAATGCCATGGTTGGACGCATTGATGGCTGCCGCACCGCGCCATCCATCGGTATTATGATGAACGACCCACCCATCGGCACCATAGAAATCCTTGGCCACCTCGCTTCCGGTGACCCTAAGATCCTCTACCATGCTGAACAGCGGCTCGTGGCATTCGGACAGGTTGGTGAGCTCCGCCAGCCAATAGTTCATCTCCGTATTAATGTTGATGGTGTATTTCGAATCCCAGGGCGGCGCTTTCCGGTCGTTCCAAAGCCCCTGCAGGTTTGCCGCCTGCGCGCCTGGCCGCGAGGAGGCAATCAGAAGATAGCGGCCATACTGGTAGGCCAGTGCCACAAAATCCGGATCGGGATGGGCTTGATAGGCATTGAGCCGCTCATGGGTCGGCATCGCCACCGAATGTCCGCCACCGAGGTCGATGGCCACACGGCGGAACAAGGCCCGGTGGTCGGACTGGTGGTCGTTCAAAACTTTTTCGTAGGGCTTGCCGTCAATTTGCTTGAGAAAAGCAGCACATCGCTCCGCCGGGTCGGCTCCCAGCGAATGAAAGTTTTCATAGCTCGTTGCCGCCGCCAGATAGAGGACTACGGCATCGGCCCCCGAGACTTCGATGCCGGAGTCCGTTACCTTTACGCTTCCCCCCTCCGATACCGCGCGCAGCCGTGCCTCGAAGCGCATTTTGCTTTCGGAAAAGGGTTTTCGTTTTTTATTTTTAAAATCATCCACCACACCGGTCATGTGCAAGGTGCGTTCATCGGATTTCCCAATGACGGTTATTTTTTCATGCGGCGTGGTTAGTCGCGCCGTGAAGGCCACTTTCCCGGAGGAGTTTGCCTCGATCCGCACAACGACTACACCATCTGGATTGCTGGAAAAAACAGACCGCTTGTATGCAACCCCGCCTGCCTCGAATACCGTCGTGGCCACCGCCGCATCGAGATCAAGCTCGCGCCGATAGTTCGTTGTTTTTTCAAGGGAGGGAAACTCCAGTACCAAATCCCCGAATGGCTGGTACGCAGTCTGGTGAAGCGGATCCGACATAAACTTTTCCAACCCTAGTTTTTCCGCCTCCTTCTGCTTTCCCTCAAAAAGTAACTTCCTGATCTGGGGAAGATATTCTGCCGCACCTTTGCGGGAATAGGAATGCGGACCGCCCGCCCAGAGCGTATCATGGTTAAATTGGATCCGCTCTGTCTCGATTCCGCCAAACACCATGGCACCCACCGAACCATTTCCCACCGGCAACGCATCCGTCCAGACTGAAGCCGGCTCGTTATAGTCCAATCTCAAACGGCTCCAGTCTGGCAAGGGGTATGGGCGAAGGCGGGCGGTTTTGGAATCGGGGAAGTCCAGAGGGACTGCGGAGTCGACATTCTTCCCCGCTAACCACTGCACCACGCGGGGTACCAAGGTTTGGAAGCCGGCGCAACGGATGCCCTCGGGTTTCGCCTGGTTCTTCCAGACGTGACCGAGGGTGGAGTTGTAAACACGCCCTTTTCCATAGGCCACCGTCCATTCAACGGGAAAGTTTAGCTCCATAGTGGGTTCTTTCGCATACGAAAGCACGGTCAGGTTTTCCGCCGGGCCGCGCGCATAGCTATAGACTTCAATATCGGCCGCTACCCACTGGCGCGGCATTCCGGCATGGATGGGATGATCGCCAAGGCGAGTCAGCTGGGCATTGATCCGTTTTCCATGACTGGTCCCCTTTCCTTCGCCTGCGGGAACACGAACCACCGTCCCGTCCGGATCGACAGTGATCGCAGCTCCAAAATCCTTGTTACGCCAACCCAGCCCGATCATCCGATTGTATTCCTTCCAACGGGGAAACGCATTGTTGGCCGAGTGGAAAACAAAAAGTCCGCCGCCCTTTTCAACATAGTCTTCCAGCGCGAGCTCCGCCGATCTGGACCACTGTGGTCCGCCCCCGATATCGTTGCAGGTCTGGATCACCACATCGTATTTCTTGAATTCCGGATTCCAATCCTCGATCTCCTGTGGAGGGCTCCCTGCCGGGAAGGTTGAAACCGAAATATCGAATCCGGGTGATTGCTCCAGAACAGCCTGAATGCAACGCGTCGTATGCTGCCAGTCATGGTTGCTGAATCCATCGACGATTAAAATCTTGATCGACTCCTGCGCCGCGGTTGCCATACCGCATAAGCACAGAGTCACCAGTAAAAATTTTCCAATCCTATTCATGCTGTTTCTCCAAATTATGCAACCCGATGAAGCCGCTCACCGATCCGCATTTTGATAACCGATCTAACGCATCACGCCAAGTCGCTTTGTTTCCCATTAGGTTTTATATTAGAGGATTTCCTCCCCGTCCTTACCATAAAAAGAAGTCTCCAAACCCCTTCATTGGAAAAGATTTCCGGGATTGAGCAAGCCGAAAGAATTGTAAATAATATCGAAAGGGAGGAGCTGGCTGCCAAAGATCGCAGAGGTCGCAAGGTTTTCTCGTTGCTTCGGGCGCGTTTGGCCGGAAACTCCTAATGATAGAACTTGAACGGGTGCGGGCGGGGCATATAATTACGAACTTGTTAAATTTAGGTGGAAATCATGGCAAAAACACTCTTTGAAAAGATTTGGGACACGCACGTCGTCAAAGCGCTTCCGGGCGGCGAAGTACTGCTTTATATTGACCGGCACCTGGTGCATGAGGTGACCAGTCCGCAGGCCTTTGAAGGGCTTCGCATGCAGAATAGAAAAGTACGCCACCCGGAACTGACCTTTGCAACGGCAGATCACAATGTGCCTACCGACAGCCGTACGGAAATCATCGATCCGGTCGCCAAGACGCAGGTGGATGCGCTGACGAAAAACTGCGCGGATCATGGGATCACGCACTATGGCATGGATTCCGAAAATCAGGGTGTCGTGCATATTATCGGCCCGGAGCAGGGCATCACGCTTCCGGGTACCACGATTGTTTGTGGCGATTCGCACACGGCGACGCATGGCGCGTTCGGCGCGATTGCTTTTGGCATCGGCACCTCCGAGGTGGAGCATGTGCTCGCCACGCAGACGCTGCGCCAGAAAAAACCAAAACAGTTCAAGGTGGAATTTAAGGGCAAGCTCCCTGTCGGCGTCACCGCCAAGGATATGGTGCTTGAACTGTGTGGCCAGATTGGTACGGCCGGTGGAACGGGTTGCGCGTTTGAGTTCTGCGGAGAAGCTATTGAAGCACTTTCCATGGAAGGTCGCCTGACCGTCTGCAACATGGCGATCGAGGCTGGCGCGCGTGCCGGGCTGATTGCGCCCGACCAAATAACCATCGACTATGTGACGGTGGAAGAGCGTCCTTTTGCACCGAAAGGCGAAGCGCTGGATCAATCCATCGCCTACTGGAAAACACTCTATTCCGACGAAGGTGCCGTGTTCGACAAGGCGCTGGTGATCGACGTTTCCAACCTTGAGCCGCAAGTGACCTGGGGTACAAGCCCAGGCATGGTGACGGGGATTGGCCAGTGCGTTCCTGCTCTCGATGCCGTTATGGAATACAGTCCGGAAGATGTGCGTGCGGCTCTCGACTATATGGGGTTGGAGCCGGGCATGAAAATGACCGATATTAAGATTGATACGGTATTCATTGGAAGCTGTACGAATGGTCGTATCGAAGACCTTCGCGAAGCCGCGAAGGTGATGGAGGGTAAGCAGGTGGTTGACGGTGTGCGCGTATTGGTGGTTCCGGGTTCCGAAAAAGTTCGCTACCAAGCCGAAGCCGAACGTCTTGACCGCATCTTCCACGAGGCCGGTGCCCAATGGCGCTACGCCGGTTGCAGTATGTGTCTGGCGATGAACCCGGATAAGCTGAAAGATAAGGAACGGTGCGCCTCGACCTCTAATCGTAACTTTGAAGGGCGTCAGGGGCGGGGAGGACGCACCCATCTGGTCAGCCCTGCGATGGCGGCAGCGGCGGCCATTTCGGGTAAATTTATAGACGTAAGGGAGTTGGGTTAATGAAGAAATTCGAAACATTTACCGGAACAGTCTGCGCGGTTGATCGCGCGAACATTGATACCGATGCCTTGATTCCGAAGGAGTATCTTAAGTCGATCCAGCGTACCGGCTTCGGCCATGCACTCTTTTCCGACTGGCGCTATAACGCCGACGGAACCGATAACCCTGAATTTATCATGAACCAGCCGAAGACGCAGGGAGCCTCAGTTTTGATTGGTCGCACCAACTTTGGTTGTGGTTCGAGCCGCGAGCATGCCGTATGGGCCGTTGCGCAGCAGGGCTTCAAGGTGGTGATTGCTCCGACCGAGGGCGAGATCCCCGGCTTTGCCGACATTTTTCGAAACAACTGTTCGAAGAATGGCGTGCTAACCGTGCAACTCTCCAGTGAACAAGTTGATCAAATTTTTGAAAAGGCCGAGGCAGACACACCGCTCGAAGCCACAGTAAATCTTGAGGAACAGAAGGTAATAATCGGTGGCGCTGAGTTTGCTTTTGAGATTGATCCTGCGGTGAAGAAAAAGCTATTGCTGGGCATGGATGATATCGCCGCGACGCTTTTATTTGAATCGGATATTTCTGATTTCGAGAACACCCACGATATGCAATTTATGCTTACCTAGTTGTTTGCAGGAGGGATCGGTGATTCCACCTTGCGTATGAAAAGTTCCGCTCTTGCGGATCCGGGATCACCGATCCCGGCTACAACATTAATGAAAAACTATCTCACAGCATCGATTTCAGTTTCAGCGGTTCGGCATAACATTGCGCTGGTGCGGGAACGGATTGCCCCCGGTGTAAAGCTTTGTCCGGTGGTGAAGGACGATTGCTACGGCCATGGCATGGATGTGCTCTATCCCGTTCTATCCGGTTTGGTGGATGGGTTTGCGGTGGCTTCACCGCACGAAGCGTTGGCATTGCGCCGACGAGGATACAAGGGGTTTGTTCTCTGCCTGCTCTCCGCCTACTTCGACGAGCTGGAAGTACAGGATGATCTGGTGCGGCAATCCATCACCCAAACCGTGATGTCGAATACAGCACTCGCCTCCATTCGGGCTGCGGCGGAACGAGTGGGGGCTGCGGCGCAGGTCCATTTGAAAGTCGACACCGGAATGGGGCGCTTAGGCGTGCCCGTCGGGCAGGCGGCGGATCTTATCGATGCGATCCACGAACTTGCAGATGTGGAGCTGACAGGAATCTACACCCATTTCGCCACGGCGGATGAAAGCGACAAAACAACAACGCTTCTTCAACTCGAACAATTCAGATCGATTATCCCCTGCGCAGGAAATCTAGTGGTTCATGCGGCTAATTCAGCCGCCGTGATCGACCTTCCTGATGCCCATTTTGGTATGGTTCGGCTGGGGCTTGCCCTGTATGGATACCACCCGTCGAACGGGCTAGTTCACGGGATGGATCTCAAACCCTGCATGGAGGTATCCGCTCAACTCATTGCCGTAAAGCATTTGGCAAAGGGGAGTCGAAGTGGTTACGGCCTGACCCATGAATATACGCGCGATAGCCGTGTTGGCATTGTTCCCATTGGCTATGGAGATGGTTATTTTCGAAATCTTTCCGACCAGGCCGTTGTGCGGATTAATGGAAAGGATGCGCCGGTCTGTGGTCGCGTTTCGATGGATCAGATGACCGTGGACGTAACGGATATTCCGGATGCAAAGGTGGGCGACCGGGTGGAAATCATCTCATCTGATCCGCAGGCACTCAACAGTGTTGAAAACCTCGCACGGCTGGCAGGAACCATCCCCTATGAAATCACCTGCCACCTCGGACATAACATACGGCACGTGCTGGTAGATTAATGTAGATGGAGCATC
>JAUXGY010000448.1 GCA_030621805.1 Kiritimatiellales bacterium
CCAACTGGCCGGGCAGTCCGATCATCAAGGCGGCGGCTGAGCATGCGGGTGAACGAATCATTGGACTGGATCCGATGCGGACGGATTTTATCTGGACGAAGCTCTATCGCGACCTGAACTGGATTGGCCCATTCGGCGCCAGCATGTGCGCGATCAGCGGAATCGATATGGCCCTTCTAGACTTGAAAGGAAAAGTCTACGGCATGCCCTGCTATGAACTATTGGGGGGTGCATTCCGCACGCAGTTGCGGCTCTATGCCAACTATTGGTTCACCGGCGGCGATCATACAGCGGAGGATTATGCACGACAGGCCACGCGCGTAAAGGAGCTTGGTTTTACCGGTCTAAAATTTGATCCATTTGCCCACACCAACTATCTCTATGGCGAAGACCTCAACACCGATCTTGGGCTAACCCCAGCGCAGCAGGACGTCGCATTTGAAGTCACCAAAGCCGTGCGCGAGGCCGTCGGCTCCGAATTCGATATGATGATCGAAACGCACGCGATGCTTAACTTTGAGGTGGCCGTCAAAATGGCCGAACGATTGGCTCCGCTGGGGGTGACCTGGTATGAGGAACCGGCCGGGCCGGAGAATGCCGATACCCTGCGAGCCTTCCGCGAACGCCTGCCCAGCAACGTACCGATCTGTGTCGGGGAACGCCACTATACCCGCCATGGATTCCGTCCCGTACTGGAAAAACATATCTGCGATGTCATCATGCCGGACATTACCCGGTGCGGCGGACCCTCTGAAATGAAACGCATTGCAACGATGGGAGAAGCCTACGGTGTGCTGGTGGCGCCGCACAATCCAAATGGCCCATTGAGCACACTAGCCAGTGCCCACGTCTGCGCTTCGATCCCCAACTTTTTCCGCTGCGAGTTCATGGTGAATGATGTAGACTGGCGCGATGAAGTGATCAGCCATCCACTGGATGTTCGAGACGGCTTCTTGCATCTTTCAGACCGCCCCGGGCTCGGGGTGGACTTGATTGAAGAAGAGCTCGAAAAACATCCGGGTATTCTCGGGCTGAAGGAAAAAGACAATTTCTATGTATAGGAGCGAGCCATGCCATTAACGATTGATTTGGAAAATAAGAAAGCATTTGTTTCGGGCGTGACCCGGGGTATCGGCGCAGGCGTCAGCCGCTCGCTGGCTCTGGCGGGCTGCGATGTGATCGGTTGCGGTATGAGCCCGGAGGAGAGCGAAGCAGCTCAAGCCTTTGTCGCCTCCATCGAGGCGCTGGGAAAAAAGGCCTCTTATTTTCAAGGCGACCTATCCAAGCCGGAAACCGCTTCTGAATTAATGGCCCGAGTCGCGGAAATATTCGGCCAGCTGGATGTCCTTATTTCGAATGCCGGCCGCAACGTGTTCAAGGGTGCGGAGCTGTGCTCCGACGAGGACTGGGACTATTGCATGAACCTCGATTTAGCCTCGCACTGGCGGCTGGCCAAGGCGGCCCTGCCGCTCATGCGAAAGAACGAAGGCGACCCGAGTACGATTGTCGTCATGGGGTCGAACCATGCCTTAAATACCATCCCGGGTTGCTTTCCCTATAATGTGGCCAAAGCCGGACTGCTTGGGCTGGTGCAGGCACTGGCCATCGAATGGGGGCCGGAAATCCGCTGTGTAGGCATTGCCCCGGGCTTTATCGATACCCCCGGAAACGACACCTGGTTTGACTCCTTTCCGGATCCAGATGCCGAACGAAAACGCACCGAAAAATCGCACCCGGTGGGTCGTATTGGTTCGACGGATGAAATCGGGGCACTATGCGCCTTTCTCGCCAGCCCGCATGGCCGCTTTATTTCGGGCACGACCCTGCTCGCAGACGGCGGGCGAAGTGCGCTGATGCAGGATCGTTGAGATGCTGCTCCACTCGATAAGACCAACATCTGCATAAATTTTCCCACTCCACACATTCTATTCCCGCGAAAGTC
>JAUXGY010000114.1 GCA_030621805.1 Kiritimatiellales bacterium
GCCGTAGAATGATGAGTGAAACGTGAGTCGTGATATCTTCTGGTCACGCCTCAATCATCGCGCCTCACGCCAATGCAAAACGAAAGCCACAAATCCCTTCTCAAAAAAGTCCGCCAGATCGACATCGTCAGTCGCAAGGTGGTCGACGAGCTATTGGGCGGCGAATACAAAAGTGTCTTTAAAGGGCGAGGCATGGAGTTTGACGAAGTTCGCGAATACCAGCCCGGCGACGAGGTTCGTACCATCGACTGGAACGTCACCGCCCGTACCGGAAAGCCCTTCGTCAAGCGCTTCATCGAAGAGCGCGAGCAGGCGCTGTTTTTCCTCGTCGATATGTCGGCATCAGGGTCCTTCGGCTCTACCGAAAAAACCAAGAACGAAACCGCAGCTGAACTCTGTGGACTCCTCGCCTTTTCCGCCATTAAAAATAATGACAAAGTCGGACTCATTATCTTTACCGATCAGATCGAGCTTTTCATACCCCCCGACAAAGGCCAGCTCCACGTTCTACATATGATCCGCGAGATCCTGAGTTTCAAACCCAAGCACACCGGAACCTGCATTCGCTGCGCACTCGACTATCTTGGCAAGATGGTCAAAAAGAAATGCGTCACCTTCCTCATCTCAGACTTTCAGGATTCGGACTACGACAAAGCCCTCAAGCTGGCCGCCATTCACTACGACCTCATCGCCATCACAATCACCGACCCCCGCGAGTTAGTCCTTCCCAACGCCGGACTCGTCGAACTCGCTGACGCCGAAACCGGCGAACAAATCCTCATCGACACCGCCAGCGCCGGCGCCCGCAAACGCTTTAACATTGCCGCGCGCGCACGCCTCCTCGAAATCAAAGATACACTCACGCGCCTCAACATCGACCAGATCGACATTCATACCGACCGTGACACCATGCGCGATCTCATCCGCTTCTTCCGAACCCGCGAACGGAGGCAGACGTTATGAGGAATGGAATTGAACAGAGTAGGACAGGCTGGAAGCCTATCCTACTTTCTCTCGTTGTACTCCCTCTCTTGAGCGGATGCTTTAAAGACACAACCCAACAGAAGGCTTCCTCCGAGCCGGTGCTCATACAACAATATCGCCAAGGATCAATGCCGGTGCCTGTTTCGCTGAGCGAAACCAATCTCCCAAGCTCCGAAACCCTTCAGCTCACGCTCGATGTGCATGCCCCGGCCGGTAGCACAGTGGTATTTCCAGAGATCGCAAGCGCGGTGGCTCCTTTCAGGATTTCAGCTGGATATACCGAACCGCTTCAAATTCTACCCAACGGGAAACAGTTGAACCGACGCGTCTGGATGCTGGTTCCCGCCCTGCCAGGAAAAACCATTTTCCACCCCTTGGAAATCCGCGCAGGAACCCTGTGCATCGTGACCAAACCTCTCGTCGTCTTCGTATCCTCCCTGCTCCCGCCGGGACTCGATGTTTTCGAGATCAAAGAAATTTCCGCGCCGATCCCCCTTCTACCGGAACAGGCACAGCAGCGCCGTCTCTGGAAGCTCCTCCTTTCCGGGATAATGGCTGGAGTTCTTTTGGTCGTCGTCATTCGCCGGACCCAAAGACCCAAACTCATCCTCATACGACCGCCGCATGAAATCGCCTTCATGGCCTTGGAAAATCTACCCGAGGAACCCACCGCCCGTATCCACGCACTCAACCACCTCCTTCGAGAATATATCGAAACCCGCTTCAACCTTCCCTTGCTTAGAAAAACAACACAGGAAATTCTCCCTCTCCTTGAAAATACCAATATCAAAGGACTGAGCCCTGCGCTGATTCAATTTATCGAAACAGGAGAACGCTTCCGTTTTTCAAATCAAATTCCAAAGGGCTTTATCGAAGATTCGCAACAAATCGTCGGAAAATTTATTGAAGCAACCAAAAAGGTGGCAGTATGCGACTAGCGCTTCCATGGGCTTTACTGCTACTCCTTCCGGTACTAAAAAGGGTCTACGATCATTTTCGAAAAGAGCGGAGTTCGGCCCTCAACTTTTCATCGCTCGCCTCGTTTAAAAAGGGGCCGCGAACCCTGCGCCAGCGGTTTGTTCCACTACTTTTTTGGATTCAGATGCTCGCCCTGAGCACACTCATTATTGCGCTAGCACGCCCTCAACAAAAGGACCTCACGCAAGGCATTCCGAAAGAGGGTATTGCCATTGAACTGGTCGTGGATATTTCAAGCTCAATGGATATTTCAATGCCCTTCGGCGACACCACCATGAGCCGCATGGAGGGCACCAAGCAAGTGGTCGAACAGTTTGCCACCGCCCGACCGAATGATCTGATCGGACTGATCACTTTCGCGCGCTATGCCGACACGGTCTGCCCGCTAACCCTCAGCCACGACTCCCTGCTTTACTATATTCAAGACCTCAAAATTGAAACCCGCCCCAACGAGGATGGCACGGCCTTTGGCGATGCGGTTTCGCTGGCCGCTGCCCGCCTGAAGACGGCGGAGGAGCGCTACAAAGCAGACGAGAAAGAAAAATCCGACTACACCATCCAGAGCAAAGTTATTATTCTACTGACCGACGGCAACAACAACTGCGGCCGGCACCTGCCTATGGAAGGTGCCGCATTGGCAGAGCACTGGGGCATCCGCGTGCATACGATTGCCATCACCGATCCGCCGGAGATGAAAACCATCCAGACCCCAAAAGGTCCCGTGCAAGTGGAAGAAGAGCCACTCATACAAGAGCGCATTTTGCAAAAGATGGCCGAGACCACCGGCGGGATCTATCGCCGTGCCACCGATGAGGCTTCGTTACGCGATGTCTACGCCGAGATCAACACCATGGAAACCTCCGAGATCGAATCGGAGCGCTATCAAACCTTCACCGATCTCTTTCAGCCCTTTGCCATCGCCGGGCTTTTGCTGCTCGTTCTACACGTCCTGTTGAGCACAATCTGGCTGAGGAGAATCCCTTAGAATGCCCATTCACTTCTACAACCCAAATATGCTCGTAGGGCTGTGGCTCGTCCCCGTCATGGTGGGTCTATTTCTCTATGCGGCCGTCAAACGCAAGAGAGCCCTTAAGACTTTCGGTGCCCGCACGGCTCCTGTTCGCCGCATGCGCGAAGCAGCTGGAGCCTGCTCGGCAGTAGCTCTTCTCATTCTCGCGCTGGCTCGTCCGGCGTGGGATCTTGAAGAGAAAGAAGTGCAGGAAATGGGGCGCGATGTAATTTTCCTGCTCGATGTTTCGCGCAGTATGCTTGCAGAGGATATGCACCCCAACCGACTTGAAAATGCAAAAATATCCATTCTTGATTGCGTAGAAGCTCTTTCGGGCGACCGCGTGGGACTGGTGCTTTTTGCAGGGTCGGCCGAAATCCGCTGCCCGCTGACGATGGATTATGCCTATTTTCGCATGGCGCTTCGCCAAGCTTCGCCGGAGAGCGTGGCGGCAGGAGGAACCATGATGGCCAATGCTATTGAAAAAGTGGTCCATAAGCTAATTGATACAGATAAGGCCGGGATGCAGGATTTGATTTTAATCACCGATGGCGAGGATATGGTGGAGGGCAACGATGAGCTCGAAGCGGCCAAGCGGCTTGCAGAGGCCCGGGTTCGGCTCATTGCAATCGGTCTTGGGGATCGGGCACACGGCAGCCGTATTGCGCTGAAGGACGAGACTACCGGAGTCCGCTCGTTCATGAAACATGGCAATGTGGAAGTATGGACCAAGCTACACTCCGAAACCCTCCGACGCATGGCGGCAGCAGCTCCCGACAGTCTCTACTTTGATGTGGGCAGCGGTCCGTTTGATCTCGCGCGCATCTACCGCCAAGTAATGGAAAACGCCGACCGCACCTCGACCGATTCACGAACGATGGAGCGCTATAAGGAACAATTCCCTCTCTTCCTCGGGACCGCAGTCCTGTTGCTATTATTCTCTACCCGCCGGAGGAAATCCCGTGAAGGTTGACCGGCCATCTAGACGAGGCCGGGTTCCTCGTCTACTTTCTTGCATGCTGCTCCTTGCGGGGACGGTCCAGGCCAACCCGACGAAGCTGTTCCAACAAGGGAATAAGGCTCTGGCGGATGAGCAGTTTGAAGAGGCTATTAATCTCTATGTGGAGGCGGTAGAGGAGGCTCCAGATTCGGCAGAGATTCAATATAATCTGGGCCATGCGCAGTATCGCACAGGAGCCTTCACCGATGCGGCGGGGTCGTATGAATTCGCCGCTTCGCTGGCTCAAACCGATCCCTTGCGCGGGCAGTGCTGGTATAATCTGGGCAACTGCATGGTGCGAGTGGCCGAAGGGCTGCGCGAAAGCGATCCGCACGCGACGGGTAGCTACTGCTACCAGGCGGCGGAAATTTACCGCACAGCGCTCAGTTATGACGCTCAACTTTCAGATGCCGCCTATAATTTGGAGATCTCCCTGCACTTTGCCGCTGAAATCGAAGAGAAAATTCGCGATAATCGGGAGAAAGAACAACAGGAAAACGAGCTGATTAAATATATCCGAAAAAAGCTGTCGGAGTTTATCGAACGGCAAGGCACGTTGCTCAACAACAATACCAAAGGCAACCCCCAGCAAACCCTCGAAAAGGAGACTCACGAGCTGGCAAAGGTCATGGCCGAATCAAAACTCCACGCGGATATTGCCCTCCCGGCCGACACAAAAATTCCGGGGCCGCTGAAGGACACCTATCAACATACCATTACCGCCGCCGAAGCCATGGCAGTTCCGGAACAAGTTGTGGCCTTAAACGAACTCATTGCGGCGCTGGGAGCCGCGCCGGAAGATCCCGACCAACAGGAAGGCGACTCGGACGAAGACTCGGAAAACGAGGACGATTCCGATATGGACTATGAGGAGTCAGATGAAAACTCCGATCTATATGAAGAGGCCAATCCGTTTGGAAACTTCTCGGAATACGAAGAAATTCGCGGCGTGCCGCCCCCCAATAAAACCGAAATCGACATTCTCGCCGAAGAGACCCGAAACCAGGAACGACGCAAGAAAAAGAAAGCCGGCGAATACAAGCCGGTGGAGAAGGATTGGTAAAATGCCCTCGTGGAAAACAGGATTAATTATGGTGGTGCTCGCTTGTGGAACAGCGCAAGCCTCCACCAACTTCTACGCATCCGCTAGCGCATCGGAAACAAATGTTTTTCTGGGGCAGGTTTTCAACGTGGATGTCGTGGTGAAGGCCGGCGAGAAACCAGAACTCCCGAGATTGGGGGAACTAGCCGATTTCAACGTCACGGTACTGGCCGATGGGCAACCTACCAGCGCAGCCCATACCTGGCTCTACCGTTTTTCATTCCGCGCCACCCGCGAAGGCGAATTGGTTCTTCCGTCGCTCCGCTTCGGCTCAGTAACCACCCTGCCTCTCCATATTCTGGCCAAAAGACCAGAGGCCAGCGACCGAATGCAACTCACGCAATCCCTCTCAAAAACCTCAGTCTATCTCGGCGAACCCGTTTTGCTGACGACCCTCTGGGATAGCACTTATCCCTTTGGGGCCATCAAGGCGGTCGACCTGCATTTCCCCCTCTTCAACGATAAACGCTTCCAGATGATGGAGCTCTATGAACCGGAAAAAGAAAAGCAGAAGCAAACTACCGGACTGCCCGTGCACGGTACCCGTGTGCTGGCCACACGCCGAAACTATGCCGAAGGTGAGGCGCAGCACCAATCGCTCGCCTTCAGCAAACTGCTCATCCCCAAACAGAGCGGCGAAATTATTCTCCCGCCTGCAACCCTCCTTTGTGCGGCGGAAGACGAGAAGGATCCAAAAAACCGCAGAGGACGCTCAGCCTTTCAATATCCATCCTACTTCGACAACACTTTCTTTAATCAAAATGTAACGGGCGGAACCTGGGCGCGGATCTACACCGAATCCAAAGCTCTCGCCCTGAACGTCAAGCCTCTCCCCCAAGAAAGCCGCCCCGATCTCTTTAACGGTATGGTCGGCGACTTTACGATTGCGGTGGAAGCCGAACCAACCGAGGTTCGCGTCGGCGAACCCGTCACCCTAAAGATCACGATCACTGCCGCCCAATTCATGGAAAATATTTTCTTCCAGCCCCTGCGCTACCAGCCGCTACTCATCACCCGATTTGATATTCCGGAGGATCGCGCGCTGCCCTTACGCGAAGGGAAATCAAAAATCTACACCCAAACCATCCGGCCACTCAGCAGCCAGATCAATCAAGTTCCCCCGCTTCAGCTCTCGTTCTTCCAGCCCGCATCGAACGCCTATATCACGATTGAATCGGCCCCCATCAGGCTTTCGGTTTCTCCGGCGGAGCAGATCGGTGTC
>JAUXGY010000386.1 GCA_030621805.1 Kiritimatiellales bacterium
CGTGCGGTGGGTTCATAGGCATGCGGCGACTGCCCCTTGCCAACCAGCGTGTGGATCTCGACCCGATCGCCAGCAATGGCCTTGGCCAGACCGGACTGCGGCTGTATGCTGACAAATACGACCGGGTTCCCGGAGCCGCCGGACTCCTGCTTTTCCGCGCAGCCAAATAGAAGTAATACGGCTAATAAATGAATCGTGTTTTTCATGTTTTTATCTCCACACTTTCAGCCCAATCTCGTCTTGTTCCAGATTTGCAAAGGGTCCTGCTGTGGGGTTTGTCCTGTTTCTCTTCGTGCCAAAATAATCTAAGTCTATGGTGAGCGGGGAACCGTCTGCATTTTCAAACCCAAGCCTTGTCATTCGTGCTTTGCCGAGTAATTCGGTGGTGACGAGATGGTTTTCCTGATCGGCTATGGCCTTTGGGAGGCGGATGTTCAGGTACACCATACCGTCCTTTTCAATGAATTTTATATTCGGATTAAAGCTGGGTTTGTAAACTAGGTTCTTTTCGTCTAGGAAAGCTTTTGCGCCGTTGAGGTATACATTGCCATTGACTAGCACGGGTGGGTTTGCGCGGTTATAGATGGACGTTCCGTGGCCTGTAAAAATATTGTTGAGGAAGCGGTTGTCACCGCCGGAGATGCTTCCTAGGCCTGCGATTTCGGTAGAATGCGCTTTGTGGTATGGGGTTTTACGAGCTTCCTCAGGGAGGCTCTCAATCCTTCCGGAAAACAGATTGTGCAAATAGGCTCCTCCCTGTGATTGGTCATATAGAGCAGTTTCGGATAGCAGTATATTGTTATCTACAACAAAGGGTCCGTGGTTCACTTCAACAAAGAGGTCTTGCTGTCGATTCCTGTAGCATAGGTTAGCACTCACACGGGTGCCCTGCGTCATCCAGTCCATCCAGATTCCCCTGTCCGAGTTATGGATTCGGTTATTTTTGATCAGGGTGTCGATGGGGGCATGCAGTTTGATGCCGGCCATTTCAGCGCCACTGAAGGGCTTGTTGATATGAATATTGTATATATGGTTTCCCGTTATCTTGCTGAAAGCGCCGCCCATGCTGCCGCAAATTCCTGCTGCGCCGCAGTCGTGGATCGTGTTGTTTCTTACGACATGGGAGCCAATCTTGCCTTTTGACCAGCCCGCCTCCAGAGCGAGTTTGACGACTTCGTTGTAGCCTCCGGCACTTTGCGCATTGTTGTGTCCTGATTCCCGGCCTTTTCCCAAGGTGACACCCACACATTTCGAGTCGCTAATCACGTTGTTCTCAATGATCCATCCTTTGCTCCAATGGGTGCCGACGAGTGCGATCTGTTCGGCGGTTGGCGCGGCCCATTGTGTGGCGGCATGCCGCATGGTAAATCCGCTGACCGTGATATAGTTGCGACCGGGTTTGTCGGGGTAGAAAACCGCAGGCCTTGTATTGATTTCGATACGTTCTTTGCGCGGATCCGAATCTGCGTAGTTCGCCCAAATACGGGTTTCTTTGTCATCCACCTGGCAACACCAGCTCAGCGGCCTTTGTGTTACCCGGTCGAGCGAAACATCCTCGAAGAGTGCCTTTCCGTTTAGATAGACCTCTCCGGTATGGTGATCTCTGCCTCTGCGGCGAAACCAGTCTCCTGAAATCACATCCTTGTAGGGATTATAATCCCCGAAAAAAGGGTTGGGAATGGTGACCTGCCAAATTCCATTCATCTGCTTTTGCCAACCCGTGATGACTTCCGAACCCTTAATAACAACCTCTTCACCTTTCGCCGCCCGATAGGTGATTCGTTCTTTATTGGATGTTCCACCGCGTGGCGGATTAATTCTTTCCCGATACGTTCCTTCATGAACGATGATGCAATCGCCGGGTTGTGCGAGGAGCGCGGCCGCCGATATCGTCTTGAAGGGTTTTGCTTTCGACCCCGTATTCTGATCAAGGCTGGTCGTTGCCACATGATACTCTCTGGCATATAGAGAGGAGCTGGTCAGGGCAAGGGTTAGAAATGCGCCGAATATTTTCAGAAGCCTATTTTTCATAATGAGTACCCTCTACTAATTCCAGCCATCGGTTCAATTTTATTTCACCCTTTTCCCTATTTCTACCCTTCATCGAAAGACAATAACTCCGCCCGCAAATCATCGGGGGGATTCAAAATTCGAAGCCGTTTATTTCGTCCGGTCTCGCCGGAGATGATTTCGATATTGGAGCGCGAAACCTTCCAGTGCTTGGAAAGGAACTTGATGAGACAGGCATTGGCCTTTCCCTCGACCGGCGGTGCCTGGATGCGGACCTTCAGTGCGTCGCCCAGCAGGCCTTGGATCGAATCCTTCGAAGCACGCGGGAGTACCCGCACGTTTAAAATGATGCATCCATCTCTTTCTTCAAAACAGGACATGGGTTCCTCTCCAAAATTTGATCGGTTATTATTTCAAATAGTTCAGCTGCAGTTGTACCAACTTTTACATCATTAT
>JAUXGY010000226.1 GCA_030621805.1 Kiritimatiellales bacterium
CGATCTGCTGCGCGACGGCGCGGATCTGCGACGCGGGAACCTCGGCTACCGCATAGATACGCAAGGTGTCCTCGGCCTCACAGAACGAACCGCTCCTTCTTCCATGCGACTAAAACCGCCTGCCTACTTTCCTTGCAGGGTCATCAGGAATTCGAGGTTCGTGCTGGTTTTCTTCAACCGGTTGATTAACAGCTCCATGGCCTCGACCTGCGGCACATCCTTGAGTGCCTTGCGGAGCGTCCAGATGCGTTGTAGTTCATCGGGATGCAAGAGTAGCTCTTCTTTGCGGGTTCCGGATTGCTCAATGTTAATCGCCGGATAAATCCGCTTCTTAACCAGCTCGCGATCCAGCCCCAGCTCCATGTTGCCGGTGCCTTTAAACTCCTCAAAAATAACTTCGTCCATGCGGCTTCCTGTATCCACCAGAGCCGTTGCAATGATACTCAAACTCCCGCCGTCCTCAATGTTTCGGGCCGCACCAAAGAAACGTTTGGGTTTATGCAGGGCATTGGCATCGACACCCCCGGAGAGAATCTTGCCGCTATGCGGCGAGGTGGTGTTATAGGCGCGCGCAAGGCGGGTAATGGAATCGAGCAGAATGATGACATCCTTGCCCTGCTCCACAAGGCGCTTCGACATTTCAATCACAATTTCAGCAACCTGCGTATGGCGTTCCGGCGGCTCGTCAAACGTCGAGGCCAGCACTTCGGCCTTGGTATTCCGGCGCATATCCGTCACCTCTTCAGGCCGTTCATCGATCAAAAGAATAATCAACTTCGCCTCGGGATTGTTCGCTGAAATGCTGTTGGCGATCTTCTGTAGCAACACCGTCTTGCCCGTGCGTGGAGGCGCAACAATCAGCCCGCGCTGTCCTTTGCCAACCGGTGTGACAATATCCATTACGCGCATGGAAATCTCTTTTGAATCCGTCTCCAAAACCAAGCGTTCGTCTGGAAACAACGGCGTCAGGTTTTCGAATGGCACACGTTTACGCGCCAGTTCGGGATCTTCCTTGTTGATCTGGTCGACCCGCAACAGCGCGAAAAAACGTTCCTTCTCTTTTGGCGAACGAATCGAACCCGTCACATAGTCGCCCGGACGAATCCCGAATCGGCGGATTTGCGAAGGTGAAACGTAGATATCGTCCGGGGCTGGCTGGTAACTATTAAGCGGAGAACGCAGGAAACCAAATCCATCGGGCAGAGTTTCCAGCACACCGCGCCCGAGCAACGGACCGCCGCGCCGACCATGGTTTTTAAGCAGTTCAAAAATGAGCTGGTGCTTGCTGTAGCCATCGTATTCCTGCAAACCGTATTCCTCGGCCAGCACCTTGATATCATTGATCGGCGTAACTTGCATTTCGTGTAACGAAAGTGGGGGCAGGTTTTCGGTATTGGGAGGCGGCTGATTGCGATCCCCGTTCTTGTTTTTCCCGCTCTTTCCGCGTTTGCTACCGTGCCGGTTTTTCTGATTGTTATTTTTATTCTGGCGATCGTGCTGACCCTTCCTTTCGGGTTCCTTATCCGCCTCACCCTGAGCCGGTTTTTCTTTTGCATCCGGTTTTTCTGATGATGCTTCCTTTTCCTCGGAACCTTTTTTCTTTTCAGCTCCCGCATCAGGTTTCACGGTAACGACCACCACATTTTCGTCTACTTTATTTTCTTCGCTCATAGTCCCCTTTCGGTCCTTATTCGATTCACGGTTTCCCGCGTAGATTGTTCAAGTTCATCCAAGGTCCCAACATTTAGAACCACGTAGTCGGATCTTCTTTTCTTTTCTTCCATTGGCATTTGAGAATCAATGCGTAACTGCGCTTCCCGCGCATCCAACCCGCGCTTTTCCAATCGTCGGAGAACCTGCGGTGTATTGCTCGAAATACAAATAACCGTATCGAACTCCAGCGTTTCCATTCTGCTTTCAAACAGTAGAGGAAGCAGTATGGCGGAATTCTTATTCTGTTGCCGTTTCCCGGTAATCCAACGTTCTAGTTTTTCTCGGATAGCAGGATGTATTAACTGATTAAGGGCTTCACGTTCCGTCGGATTATTAAATACGGTCTCTCCAAGAAGTGGCCGTGATATTTCGCCATCGTCCAACAAGATTCGAACCTCGAACCGCTCTACAATCCGTCGATAAACCGCGGTTCCCTTTTTCATCAGATCGTGTGCAACGCGATCCGCATCGCACACCGAAAACCCCATCTTCCCCAGAATACGCCCCACCTCTGATTTGCCGCAGGCAATTCCCCCGGTTACACCAAGAACAATGGATTTGCGTTCACTACACGCCATGGAAAAAATGGAAATAAAAAGTTGAGAGTTTGGGAGTTTATTTGGGAGCGCGAGTTCAAGCACCCGGAAACTTGATGAGGGTTTTAGGCTTAATCCCCTACAATGTCAACTCTCGTAGCGTTCGATTTCAAGGGTTAGAGCAATTCCTCGAAATTCCCTTTTTCGCGGAGAGCAACGACCATCTGCTTGATGTCCTGCGCACGATCTTTTGGACAAATGAGTGTAACGCCTTCGGCCTGTACCACAATCAAGTCCTGCACACCAATCACTGCAGTCAGGCGATCCTTGGAATAGACAATATTTCCATCGGCATTGAGTGTTTCGACGGTTCCGATTTTGGTATTGCCGGATTCATCCTTCGGAAAATGACTTTCAAGCGCTGGCCACGAGCCGACGTCGTCCCATGCAAACGTTCCACAGGCCATCACAATATTGTCGGCTTTTTCCATCAGGGCATAGTCGATCGAAATTTTTCTAAGATTCGGATAGGTGGCATCCATACCCTCGACGATCCTGCCATCCGATGCATAGCCCGCCAATGTATCCATCAACGCCTTCATTTCCGGGCAGTGTGCAGCAAAGGATTTTTCAAGCGCTTGGACCGACCAGATAAACATACCGGAGTTCCAATAGAACGTGCCGGCGGAGAGATATTCGCTTGCGGTTGCTTCGTCCGGCTTTTCGACAAAGCGAACCGCTGTGCGGAACTCGACACCGTCCTGCGATGCAATCATGTCTCCGGACTCAATATAGCCAAAGCCCGTGCTGGGAAATGTTGGATTGATTCCAATGGTCACCAGCACATCGTTTTGTTCGGCCAGATCCATTCCTCCCTTGAGCGTGGCGGAAAACACATCGAGATTCCCCATCACCTGATCGGCAGTAAGGACGGCAAAGACTCCATTTTTATCTTTTGCCTTTACGAGCGCCCCGCCGCAGGCCACGGCAGCGGCGGTATCGCGACCGATCGGTTCACCCACGATGTTTTCAGACGGAAGCAATGGCGTGACTTCGCGGGTGGCATCCACCAGCTCGGCATTCGTCACCACAAAAATATTTTCAGGAGGAACCAAGCCCTCCAGCCGATCTACTGCCTGCGCAATCAGCGGCTTGTCGCCCACCAAAGCCAACAGCTGCTTCGGATGCGTCGACGTACTCAGCGGCCAAAACCGCTCGCCTTTTCCACCTGCCATGATCACTGCATATCGTCCTGCCATCTTTGAATCTCCCGCTATTTTTATTTATTCAATACGTCTCAAGCAGGCACTGCACGGCCCCTTTTGCGGTACGTCCGAGTTTTTGCATAAAAGGGAAAGGAACCGGCCCGATCCCATGACCGGTCTGCAATTCATCAAGCATGAGCAACCAGAGCTTGGCGGTCATTTCGGTATCGGCGAGCGCCCGGTGAAACACCCCATCGGTGGGAATATTTTTATATTCAACCAACGTGCCGAGCTTGTGATTGGGGGCCTCTTGGTAGAGGCGGCGGGCAATCAGCATGGAACAGGCAAAAGAACCTGCATACGAGCGGGAGAGCCGTTGCAACTCAGCGTCAAGAAAACGCGCATCGAAAGAGGCATTGTGCGCCACCAGGTTATCGTGGCCGATAAAGTCGGCAAAACGATCCATCACCTCTTCGCAGGGAGGCGCGTCCCTTAGCTGGGCATGGGTGATGCCGGTATAGTTTTCAATAAATCCGCTGATGCGGAATCCAGGATTCATTAATTCCTGAAAGCGCCCGGTTACGATCCCCTGCTCCATGCGCACCGCACC
>JAUXGY010000067.1 GCA_030621805.1 Kiritimatiellales bacterium
GTTGTTTCACGATGTCAGGATCATCAAGCCCAAGGCTAATGGCTTGGTTTCGTGAAAGAGCAATGGCGGTCGGAGCCATGTGGTGTAGGATGGTATCCATGTCGATTTCTACCGCACCATTTTTTATGCGGGACTGAATAAGATTAAGGGAGGGGGGGTATTGAACTTGCAGCCGGCGGGCAAATTCCTGCTGGATGGCAGGCATGGATTCCTTACTGATGCTGAGGTTGGAAAAGGTTTCTCCGTCGGGGGCTTTTTTGGAATCCCCCCAGCGTTCACCCTTCTTCAAGCGGGCTTGATCGAGATGCCACTGGTCAATGGCCGGAAAAAAATTAAACCCAAGAATATTAGCGGCACTGCTATCGATACCGATCAGCTTGCCGTCTAAGGAAAACAGCGGGCCTCCCGAATCTCCGGGCTGTATATTGCAGTCAGCGAAGAGAAGAGACGGAATCCCTTCATTCATGACGAGACTGGTGATGCGCCCCATCCGTACCTGCGCCGGACGTCCAGAAAGGATGCCGGCCGGATGAGCCACCGTAAAACAAAAGCCCCCGACACCGAGTGTTTTATCGGCGACCTGGCAATATGGCCAAGACTGCCCGGAAGGCGAGGTGATCTGAAGTAGCGCGAGATCAGACTCTCTATTAAACCCTAAAACGTCCGCTGTCGCGGTGCGTCCATCAGGCAGAGTTACGCCGATCTTCTGATCTTCTTTCAGGGTTCGCATCGTATGGGCTGCGGTAAGAATGAAGCCCTCCGGGGAGATGATTACACCGGAAAAATACCCTCCTCGATCAAGAGATACGCAACTGGGACGTACGTTTGGCAGGCTGCTCTTGAGTTGGGATACGAGGTCTTGTGGCGAGGGGGGCAATGTCTTTTCCTGAGCCGCTTCAGCCCAAACGGAACTCACAAGACCCAGACCTATAATTAGCGCGATAAATTTAGTTTTCATAATACGATAAAACTCCGAGGGGTTAAGTTTGATACGAATAAAGTCATGACTCTGGCCAATGAAACAACGGTCTATTCAACTCGATTTGCATAAAAACGCTGACTTGATAAGGGATCGCTACGCTTTGGGTCAAGAGAGATCGAATGGGTTTCCGAATCTGCTGAGTTCAAAATAAAGATAAAGAAAAAAGAGGCCTAGTTCCGGGCCGCAGGCTCCGATGTTCCTGAGGGTTGCTGGTTAAAGATTTCTTCGGCAAAGTGGCAGGAGACCTGATGGTTTTTATTTCCATCCACCGGGCGCAATTGAGGGAGATCCTCTTTGCATCGATCCTGCGCATAGGGACAGCGAGGGTGGAAGTGGCAACCCGGGGGTGGGTTGATCGGAGAGGGCACATCGCCTTCCAGCACCTGTTTTTCTTTTTTTAGCGTGGGATCAGGTTCCGGAATCGCCGAAATGAGAGCCTGCGTGTAGGGGTGCATCGGCTTTTCATACATGCTTTGTGATTCAGCGACCTCTACGACGCGGCCCAGATACATGACGTAGATGCGGTCGGCAATGTACTTCACCACGGAAAGATTGTGGGCAATGAAAATATAGGTCAGCTTCATTTCCCGCTGGAGTCGAACCATCAAGTTGAGGATCTGCGACTGGACGGAAACGTCGAGGGCGGAGACGGGTTCATCGCAAACGACGAGCTTGGGCTTCAAGGCAATGGCACGAGCGATGCCGATCCGCTGGCGCTGACCCCCGGAAAACTCGTGCGGGTAGCGGTCGAAGGCATTTTCCGGCAGGCCGACTTCTTTCAGAATGCGCAGAATTTCAATTTTACGTTTTTCCACGGTATCGAATTCGTGCTCGCCCTTGTGGATGATGAAGGGCTCCTCAAGAATGCTGCCCACCGACATGCGCGGGTTGAGCGATTCCATCGGATCCTGAAAGATCATCTGCATTTCCTTACGCATTTCGCGCAGGCGTTTTACGGGAATCGTGTCTATGTCAACTCCCTCAAACTCGACGGAACCCCCCGTCGGTGGGTAGAGGTGGAGCAGGGCCTTGCCCAAGGTAGATTTGCCGCAGCCTGATTCGCCCACGAGGCCGATGGTCTCGCCTTGGTAGACATCGAACGAGATGCCGTCGACGGCGTAGACATCGCCGACATGGCGGTAGAACACGCCCCCGTGGATGGGGAAGTATTTTTGAAGATTCTTAACGCTTAAAAGCGGTTGTTTTCCGTTGGTCATTTTAGTTTCTTCCATTCCATCTTCTTGCCATTTTATGTTCCTTAGCGAACCATCCTAAGCCCATTTCGCAGGGATATGTTCGACAAAATAATTATGGACAAAATGATTTTGAAAACCTGCTCCGCATCGAATTATTTTGTCCATAATTATTTTGTCGGATTTTCTATTACGTAGCCGCTATAGGTCAATCTCCCCGTGGCGAATACAAGAAACCTCGTGCCCAGCCCTCACCTGGGTGGGCGTGGGCGGCTGGCCGCATTTTTCGGCCACGTAGGGGCAGCGGTTTTGGAAGCGGCATCCCTTGGGCATGCTGAAGAGGTCGGGCACCATGCCTTTAATTTCGAAAAGTTGGGACTTCTGCGCCGTGTTGAGTTTGGGAATGGAATTGATGAGCCCTTGGGTGTAGGGGTGCTGCGGATCATTGAAGATCTCCTCGACCGGCGCGTGTTCCGCCACCTTGCCGGCATACATCACACAGACGTCGTCGCACATTTCGGCCACCACGCCGAGGTCGTGGGTGATGAAGAGGATGGCCATGTTGTTTTTCTTCTGCAACGTGCGCATCAGATCCAGAATCTGGGCCTGGATGGTGACGTCGAGCGCAGTGGTCGGCTCGTCGGCAATGAGGATGTCAGGTTCGCAGGCCAGTGCGATCGCAATCATCACGCGTTGGCGCATACCACCGGAGAGTTGGTGGGGGTATTCATGAATGCGCTGATCCGGCGCCGGGATGCCGACATCGGTCAGCAACTCAACGGCACGCTTGAACATGGCCTGGCTGGACATTTTCGGAAAGTGGACCTGAAGGGTTTCCATCAGCTGGTAGCCAACGGTGTAGACCGGATTGAGCGAGGTGAGGGGATCCTGGAAGATCATGGCGATTTTACGGCCGCGGATCTTGAGCAGGTTTTCGGCGGGCTCCTTGAGGATATCGAAGCGATCGGTGCCGTCGTCGTAGATGACCTCGCCTTCCGGGGAGTCGCCGGAAGGCTTGGGCAGCAGGCGCATGATGGAGAGGGACGTTACGCTTTTTCCGCAGCCTGACTCGCCCACCAGACCGAGGGTTTGGCCTTTTTCCAAGGAAAAGTTCACGCCGTCGAGCGCGCGGGCCGAGCCGCGGTCGGTCTGAAAGGTCGTTACTAGGTTTTTGACGGTAAGGATGGCCATGATTCTTCCTGGTGATCGGGGTTATTCTGCGGGCTTGTTCTTTTCGTAGACTCGGATGGTTCGGGGGAAGGTTTTTCCCTCTTTCATCGCATTGAGGGTCTCCTGCTTCACCTCTTCGTCGATCCAGTAGAGGCTGAAGTCAAAAATGAGTTCGCTGGAGGGGGTCTCGGCGGCGTCAGGAATACGAACCCAGCGCCACGCAATGGAACGGCTGAATGGGATATAGTAGGTCGGAATGGCGATACAGGCTTCGTGGATACGCGCCTGGAGTTCCTTGGCAAGCTTTTTGCGTTCTTCCACATCGTTGCTGTTGCGGTAGGTTTCGATCAGGCGATCCACCTCGTCATCGCCAAAATTACAGAAGTTATTGGTGTTTGGAATTTTGGCGTTGTCGCTGTGGTAGGATCCGTAGTAGGTCGGCCCTGTGAGGTGATGACGTTGGCCCCAGCCGTGCCACACCATTTCATGCTTTTTGTCCTGCAAAAACTTAAAGACGGTATTGGAATCGTAGGTTTCCGGCTTAAACTCAATGCCCGCCTTGGCGGCCTCCTCCTTGAGGATCATGATGTTCCCCTTCTGCTCAGGGGAGCTATAGAGAAATTTAATAGAGAGGCGCTGGCCATCTTTGATCCGAATGCCGTCCGCCCCCATCCGGGACCAGCCCGCCTTTTCCAGATATCCCGTCGCCTTTTCAATATCGAAGGCACGAGCCCGGAGGTCGGTGTTGGTATACTCCCGGTAGCCGGTGCTGATGGTATTGGCCTGACGGGCGTCGCCGAGCATCGCCAGGTCGATCATTTTCTGAATGTTCAGCGCATGGGCGATGCCGAGGCGGACATTTTTATCCTTCAGGACTTCGGTTTCAAGGTTCATCGAAATCTGCCAGGAAGGGCGCGGGAGGTCGCTCCACAGCCAGCGTTTCTGTACATATCCATTTTCATACTGGGAGATATCGGCGGCCTTTTTATGCCAGTATTCCGCAAGGGTCAGCCCGAAGGAATCGAGGGCTCCCTGCTTGAAGTATTCAAAGGCAATTTCCGGTTTGGAGATAAGCCGGATGTGCCGGTAGTCGGTGTTGTAGCGATACTTGTAAAATTTATGGTCGTTGGCCCACCAGTTTGCGTTGCGTTTGAAAAGGACCCATTTGCCATGCATAAACTTGGAAATTTGGTAGGGACCGGTGTTGGGCTTGGCGCGCCAGTTGAAGGTTTTATTCCAGCCCGGGGCCACATCATCGATCGTGATGGTATGGGATGCTTTCGCTTGCTCCGGGGTAGGCGCGATTGCAGCGAGCTGTAGCTGGAAGTGCACAAATTTTGCCATGATCCCTTCGAGCTGCCGGAGGGCCTCGGCGTGGTCGGTCTCGGCCAGTGTATCCGTGAGCTGAATGGCTGCAGTCAACGTATCGGTTACTTCCTTGAGTAGGGCCACGGGGTCCACGGGGGCGCCGTCACTCTCGGCTTCCGGTTCGGGAAGTTTGGTTTGCAGCTTGCTGGCCAGACTGACGACGAAGGCTTCGAGGGATTCCTGTTTATCCTGAATCGGGTAATAGTTCAGGTCTTCAGGGATGGGCAGTTTGTTGTTCTTGAAGGTGTAGTAGGCCGTCGTCCCGCGGACAGACGTTTCCTTCTGCAGGAAGTTTCCATAGAAGTGGTAGGGAACGGGTGCCATCATGGTTGACAGCACGATGTTGGGTTGACGTTTGGGCACCCGGACCCCGATGGTGTGGTCGTCAAACTTGAGGATGTCCTCGACATATTCCGTGAAGTAATTGCTCGTATACGGATCAACAATTCCCGGGGATCGGAAGAGCTTGAGCATGCAGATCCAATCATCAGCGGTGACCGGTACGCCATCGGACCACTGGGCATCGGGATCGATCCGGTAGTAAACGGTTCGTTTATCCGGGCCAATGGCCCATTCCCGGGCCAGGGCGGGGATGAATGCATCGGTGACGGGATGGATGTCCAACAAGTCCTGGTCGTTGAGGTCCAGATATAGACGGAAGCCGGAATTGGCGTTCATGCCGCGCTGGCGCAGCGTTTGGGGGAAGGTGATGATGAACGTGTTCCAGGTTCCGCCCCGTTTGGCGCTGGGATCGGCGAACGGTTGCTGGTCGGCTC
Source organism: Kiritimatiellales bacterium (assembly GCA_030621805.1). Lineage (GTDB taxonomy): Bacteria > Verrucomicrobiota > Kiritimatiellia > Kiritimatiellales > Pontiellaceae > Pontiella. The sequence goes on from JAUXGY010000067.1 coordinate 5,490, forward strand.
CGTTCTTCCACTCCAGCCCTTCGGGGAGGATTTCATCGGTGACGGGGAAAGGCTTGATGGGTTCCTTGTGGCCGTGGAAGAGGAGGGTAAATTTTTCTTCGATCGAACAGGGGCGGTATTCATATTCGCAGTTTTCCACGATCAGGAAGCCTGCTTTGGTTCCACTGATGGAGATCACCGTGATGACGATCAGCACGAGTAGTACGCTGAGATAGGTTAGCCATTTGGTCATGTCAATAAAGTCTCCGGATTACTCGAATGTCGTGAATTTCTTCGGGTCAAAGGCCTCGCGAATTGCTTCACCGACGAGGTTGACCAAGAACAGGATCAGCACCATGGCACCGACCACCGAGGAGACAATCCACGGCGAGTCCATGTTTTCGGTGCCCATTTTCATCAGCTCGCCCCAACTCGGTATGCCCGGCGGAAGGCCGAAGCCGAGGAAGTCGAGCGAGGTCAGGCTGATGATGGCCCCGGAAATCGCAAAGGGAATGAAGGTGACCAGCAGCGAAATAGTGCTCGGGATAATATGTACAAAAATGATGCGCGCATCCGAAGCACCCAGCGACCGGGCCGCCATAATGTAGTCGCGCGCCTTTTCGCGGTAGGTCGCGGTACGCATCTGCCAGGTCGATCCCATCCAGCCGAAGAGCACCATCAGCCCCAGCAGGAGTCCGAAGCTTCTCCCGTATATCGTACTGGCAATCATGATCACATAGATGAATGGCACGCGGGAGAGAATCTCGATGAGGCGCTGTCCCAGCAGGTCGATCCATTTGCCGAAGTAGCCCATGGAGCAGCCGACGGTTACGCCGATACCATAGTTAAAAAGCATCAGGACCAAGGAAAAGATGATGGCGATCCGGTAGCCGAATATGAGCCGCGCGAAAATGTCACGGCCGATTTTATCGGTACCCAGAAAATGTTTTGTTGCGGCGTTAGGCGGCAATGGATGAAAGGCTTCCTTGAAAAGGCGGGAAACCTCCTTTTCCTTCGCGGACTGCAACTCGTTCGTTTTTTCAGCCAGCAGCACGGCGTCTGCGGGGTCTCTGCTCAACTTGGCCAAGTCCTGTACGAGCTGGTTGGCGAGCTTTGCCTCCTGGACCCGCAAGGCTTTCATATCGATCGGGTCGGATTCCCCCGCGCTGTAGGGAATCAAGGGCATCAGGAGCCAATTATCGGAGTCGGAAGCCTTCCATTTATCCTGTAGTTCGCGGTATTTGGCCTCGTAGGTATAATCCTCTCCGAAGTCTTTGCCCTTATACTGCTTGCTGATGCCGGGAATGCTCCGGAGGATCGGGAAATAAACTTTCCCTTCGTATTTAACGATCAACGCCTTGTTGTTAATGAACACCTCGCCCACAAACGAAAGCAGGGTCAGCACCAGCAGGATCCAGAAACTATAATAGCCGCGCTTGATCGACTTAAAGCGGGCAAACCGCATCTTTGTGATCGGGCTGAATTTGATTCGCTTCATAGTGGGTCGTTCCGGGAATTAAAGGGTTTGGGCGGTTAGCCGAACTTCACCCGAGGGTCTACTGCGGCCACGCAAACGTCTGAGAGAATATTCCCGAGCAGCTGCAAGGTGGCACTAATGGCCAACACGCCCATCACCACCGTGTAGTCCTTGCTCAGGACGGAGGTGAAGCCCAGCATGCCGATCCCGTCGATGTTGAAAATGGATTCAATCAGGAACGAGCCGCCGACCAGCAGGCTGATCTGGTTGCCGAAGGTAGTGGCGATCGGGATCAGGCTGTTGTCGAGGGCGTGTTTGAAGATGGCGCGCTTATAGGGAACGCCCTTCGCCAGCGCGGTTCGCACATAGTCTGCCGACATCTGCTCCATCAGCTGGTTTTTCATCAGCATAGTCATGAAAGCAAAGCTACCGATCAGGTAGCAGCACATCGGCAGGATGGCGTGTTTGATCAGGTCGACCACTCGGGCACCAAAGCTCAGGCTCGCAAAATTTTCGCTCACGAAGCCGCCCAGAGGAAGCAACTGCCAGTTGGAGGCCACGAACACAACCAATATCGCGCCCAATGCATAGCCGGGGATGGCGTAGCCGAAATAGACCAGCAGCGAACTCGCATTATCAAAGAAACCGCGGTGCTTGATCGCCTTCATCAGACCCAGCGGAATACATACGGCGTAGATTACGAACATCGAGATCAGGCCGAAGAAAATGGAAATTGGCATTTTGCTGATGATCAACTTGAGCACATCGATGCCGTAAATGTTGGATTCGCCGAAGTCTAACCGGACAACGTTGGCAATCCATCGCCCATAGTCGGCCAGGATGTTGTCCGAAATGCCGTATGCCTTCATCAGGCGTGCTTCTTCCTCGGGCGTCAGTGCTTCTTCACCGGCCGGTTGTCCGGCCGCGGCGCTAGCACCGGCACCGCCTTGCTGCTGCATTTGCGCCATCTTCGCCTGGCGCGCCTGCTCGATCGGCCCGCCCGGTGCGGAGCGCATGGTGAAAAACACCACAAATGTGATCCCGAGAAAGGTCGGAATCATCAGCAAGAGTCTTCGGATAAAATATGCGGTCACTTATATCCCCCTGTTGAGCTCTCCCCCATGATCCGAGAGTTCAGTCCTAATAGCGAAAATTGTAACAGATCACCCAGAAAGATGAACTTCTATTTGTCGGAAAAAGAAATCTGGGTCTGCGTGAGTTCCTTGACAATCTCCGAATTAGCAGGTACCCATTATTGCCATCAAACGACTCTATTTCCGCACCTCTAACGGAGTCATTTATTTCTAATAAAATCTAACAGAACTTGATAAGAAAACGACAGGTACT
>JAUXGY010000230.1 GCA_030621805.1 Kiritimatiellales bacterium
AATGGGCGATTGAAGGCACACAGCGCGGGGCAGGGGAGATTCTGCTTACCAGCATGGATGCCGATGGCACGAAGGACGGGTTTGATCTGGAGCTGACCCGCGCGGTTTCTGAGGCTGTCGGCGTTCCCGTGATCGCCTCCGGCGGTGCGGGTACGTTGCAGCACATGGCCGATGGCGTCACGATTGGGAAGGCCGACGCGGTACTCGCTGCCTCCATCTTTCATTTTGGTGAATTCACCATCCGCGAGGTAAAGGAATACATGCACGGCAAGGGAATCGAAGTCAGGCTTTAAACTAGAAGTAAGAAATCTCGTGCAAAGACGCTAAGGCGCAAAGAACAAAAACCTTGGCGCCTTTGCAGCTTGAGCGGAGCGGGCGCGAGATAAAGATTTGTAGAGAAAACAGGAGAAAGAGATGAGCAAGGAATTGGAAGAAGGGTTGGAACTGGCGCTGGATTGGAGTAAGCTGGAAAAGGCGGTGGAGGGCACAAAGGCAATTATACCCGTGGCTGTGCAGCACGCCGACACCAAGGAAGTCATCCTTGTGGCCTACATTAATCAGGTTGCCTTCGAGGAATCGCTCAAGCGCAAAATGCTGGTGCTCTGGAGCTCGTCGCGGCAGGAGTTGTGGGTGAAAGGCCTGACCTCCGGCGAAACCTTTGAACTGCTCGACGCCTACGTCAACTGCGAGCAAAACTCATTGCTGTTTATGGTGCGCCCCAATCGTGGCGGCATCTGCCACACCAAGAACAAAACGGGCGAGCCTCGCAACTGCTACTATCGTAAGATCGATCTCGATAATTCCACCCAGCTTGAAAATATCGATCTGTAAATTGTAGACGGAGCTTCCAACTCCGTTTGCTCTTATCGACACGCGTTGTTCAATCCAACGGAGCTGGAAGCTCCGTCTACGCAGGAGAAAGCATGAAAATTAAAATCAACGACCTGATGCAGCAGAGTGGCGTGAAGTTCGGCACCAGCGGCGCACGCGGGCTAGCCGAGGAGATGACCGATCGGGTCTGCTACACCTATGCCAAGGGTTTTCTTCAATATTTGGAAGAATCCGGCGAGCTTAAACAAAATGGTGGATCCGTGGCGATCGCAGGGGATCTGCGCCCGAGTACGCCCCGAATCATGGCCGCAGTGGCGAAGGCTGTTTCTGACAAAGGCTATACGCCCGTCAATTGCGGGTTTATTCCCTCCCCGGCGGTGGCCCTCTATGGGCTGAAACACGGGTGTCCAGCCATTATGGTGACGGGTAGCCATATCCCCGCCGATCGTAACGGCATCAAGTTCAATAAACCCAGCGGCGAAATTCTGAAGTATGACGAGGAACAGATTCGTGAACAAATCGTCGCGGTTGATGAATCCACCTTCAGTGATGATGTGTTTGCTCTTCCAGAAGAAAATATTGATGCACGCATCGATTATGTACAGCGCTACCTTCGCACCTTTCCCTCGGATTGCCTTGCCGGGAAGAAGATCGGGATCTATCAGCATTCAGCGGTGGGGCGCGATATGCTGATCGAAATCTTTTCCGGCCTTGGCGCGGATGTGACGCCGCTCGGTTTCTCCGACACCTTTGTGCCCGTCGATACCGAAGCGATCCGTCCAGAGGATGTGAAGCTGGCGCGTGAGTGGTCGGCTGAAAATGGATTTGATGCGATTCTCTCCACGGATGGCGATAGCGACCGCCCGCTCATAAGCGATGAAAAAGGCGAATGGCTACGCGGTGATGTTGCTTGTATTCTAGCGGCCAAGTATCTCGGTGCCGATTCTGCAAGTACACCGGTCAGCTGTAACACGGCGGTGGAAAAGTGCGGATGGTTTACAGAGATTCGTCGCACCAAGATTGGTTCACCGTTTGTAATTGCTTCGATGATCGAGGCAAGCTTTGCCGGATGCAAGGGCGTGATCGGCTACGAGGCCAACGGAGGCTTTCTGACTCACTCCGATTTTCAACTATTTGGAAAATCCCTGCGTGCCCTGCCGACCCGCGATGCGGTGCTGCCGGTGCTGGCCATCATTCTGCTCTCCATTAAAGAGGGCAAGCTGATCTCCGCTCTGCTGGCCGACCTGCCGCAGCGTTTTACCTCCAGCGACCGCATTCAAAATTTCCCAACCGAAGAGAGCGCCAAGATTCTTCAGCAGTTTGAAGAGGTGTCCGCCCTTGAAGAAGCCTTTGGCGATGCTTTCGGCAAGGTGGAATCCATCGACCGTACCGACGGCCTGCGCGTAACCTTTCAATCCTCGGAAGTCCTGCACATGCGTCCCTCCGGAAACGCCCCCGAGTTCCGTTGCTACAACGAGGCGGATAGTGAAGCGCGAGTAATGGAGATGAAGCGCATCGGCATGGATATTTTGCTAAAGCTGAAGAGGTAGCAATGCGCACTCCATCGCACAAATTGGACTGCGACTTCATGTTGAAGAGAGAACATTATGTTTCACATTCTGTATGAACCACGGAAGACACAGAACACACGGAAGAAAAATGCCGAGAATCAGTTCCGTGTGTTCTGTGTATTCTGTGGTTAGAATACTATTCAGATTAATTGCGTATGAGACTCATCCGAGGGTTATACCATGGTCTGTGCGCCCAACCCAAAGCACCCTGATTCATGGATGCTTGTTGTTGTGTCGGGACGGTGAAACGTGCTGATGTGAGCGATGAAGAAAAGTATGAAACCTATCGTATGGATGGACTGGATTTATACAGGGAACCCATGAGAGGCGGACTTGAGAATCTGAACCTACTCATCAACGTAGGGGATGGCCTGTTCAAAGAGCTCCAAGCGCTCCGTTATCTCCTGCATAAGTTTGGTATTATTCGCCTTGGCGGCGATCTTCAAAGCCTTCTGAGCAGTTTCAATCGCCTTTGGAAAATCCTTCGCAGCCGCATAAGCAACGGCAAGGGTACTCAGGGCATCAGGATGTTTATAATCGGTCAACTTGCAAAGGCGCTCGGCAAGCAGGACCGCTTCGTCAACATTTCTGGAAGGAAGCGCGGGTTTCGTGGACTGAAGCCATGCAAGATTGTGCAGGAGCTGCAGTTGGTTTGAATTTATTTTAATGGAGCGGCGATAATACACAACCGCTTGACCGAAGTCCCCTTTATCATTTAATTCCTCCTACGTAGTTCTATGTTGGACATGGGATACCGCGTTGTAGCCATCCTACTTCTGTGCATAGAACAGCATGAAAGCTCCGTCTAAAACAATTCATTAGTTCTCAGGGTTTCATGAGGGCTAAAAAAATTGTACTGCCCAGTTGCAGAAATGTCGCGAATTTTGCGAGGAGAGAATCTATACCAAACAAGAAACTCCCAAGAAGCCATGCCTCCCTTTCGACCCTTGTCCGTAATGATGGTGCTGTTTGCTTATCCCCGTCGCCGAATCCGATTTCCATCGCCTGGAACCGGGGCGGTGTTTTCGACAGGAAGCGTTACATTCCCGGTCTCAAAGTTTTCGGCGGAAATGCCGAGGGTATAGTTGAACCACTCCGAGTTTTCATTTTCCATTAAATCGCTCCACCGAACCATTTTTCCGGTATAGCAGGCGATGCGCCCCATGACGGCCGTGGCCGTGGCTTCGGCAACAATTCGCGCCTCGTTGAGCGGATTTCCCGAACGGACGCCGCGGATCATATCGATCATTTCCTGCACCGATTCGTTGTTGGTGTCGGAGGCCGGTTCCGGCACGGTGACGGAGGAATCGCCCTTGAGCTTTCCGCCTCCGTAGACCACGCCCTTGCTACCGCGCAACTCTTCGCCAACGCGGTTGAAGCAGCCGGAAATTTGCCGGCATTGGCTGTGGATGTGGACATTTTTCCCATAGTCGAGATCGACGCTGAAAAAGTCGAACGAGTTGCCGGTTTCCCGGCGGGCCCGCCCGCCAAAGCCGACTGCGGAAAGCGGAGTGCGGCCCATGAACCAGTTGGCGACATCGAGGTTGTGGACATGTTGCTCGCAGATATGGTCTGGGTATCAACAGATTCCAGTTCCCTTAGGCTGTCGGCCTCGCCGCGTAGACGATGGATG
>JAUXGY010000318.1 GCA_030621805.1 Kiritimatiellales bacterium
TGGGCTATCCGTGGGAAATCATCCGTCCTGAATACACCCTGCCGGTCTGCGTCTATGGCCACGTTAAGAAAAGCTTTGTTCCGGGCCGTGGTGAGGTGGATGTGTGGGAAGGGTGGGAAATGTTCGAGGCCGTTCCTTACGATGTCCCGATCATTGGCTATGAGGTTAATACGGTGAACATGCTGCGGCTGTGGAAATCGCAACCCGCCGAGGGGTTCCGCCTCGATGTCTTTAACCAGGGCGATTATGTCCGTGCGGTTGAAGAAAAGAACTGGGCAGAAAACGTGACCAAGGTTCTCTATCCGTCCGACTATACTTATGCGGGCAAGGAGCTTCGCCTGATTCAGGAATACTTTCTGGCATCCTGCTCCGTCCGCGACATCATTCGCCGCTATAAGAAGAACCATTCGGACTTTACGCAATTTGCCGAAAAGAATGCCATTCAGCTTAATGACACCCACCCGACGCTGGCGGTGGTTGAGCTCATGCGCGTTCTGCACGATGAAGAACGAATTCCTTGGGAGAAGGCGTGGGAGATTACCACCAGCACCTTCTGTTATACCAACCACACCCTGCTCGCTGAGGCCCTGGAAACATGGACGGTCGATCTCATGCAGCGCGTGCTTCCCCGTCACACCCAGATCATCTTTGAGATCAACCATCGGTTCCTTCAGAAAGTGGAACTTCAGTTCCCTGGAGAGGGCGAGCTCATGCGAAAGGTTTCGTTGGTCGAGGAGGGGCCGCACAAGCAGATCCGCATGGCCAACCTCTGTGTCGTGGCCAGCGGGAAAGTCAATGGTGTATCCGCCCTGCATTCCGAGTTGTTGCGCAAGAACACCATGCCGGAATTCGACAAGATCTACCCCGGAAAGTTCTGCAATGTTACCAATGGCATTACGCACCGCCGCTGGTTGCTGAAGGCGAACCCCGCACTGTCCGAGCTCATCACCGAAAAAATTGGCGAGGACTGGAAGAAAGATCTGAGCTTGTTGGAAGCATTTGAAAAGTTTTCCACGGATCAGAGCGTCCAGAAACGCTTTATGGAGATCAAGAGGGAGAACAAACAGGAACTTTGCAAAACCATTCGGGAGCTTACGGGTGAGTCGGTGAGTCCCGACTCCATCTTCGATGTTCAGATCAAGCGGTTGCACATGTATAAGCGCCAGCTGCTCGATGCCATGCATATCATCTATCTCTACCAACAAATCAAGGCCAACCCAAAGATCGAGATGCAGCCACGCACCTTCATTTTTGCCGCGAAGGCCGCACCGGCCTACCTGATTGCCAAGTCTGTGATCAAGCTCATCAACACCCTCACCGAAGTCATTAACAGCGATGTTGATGTTGCGGGCCGTTTAAAGGTCGTCTTTCTGCCGGACTACAATGTTTCGCTGGCTGAAAAGATTATCCCGGCCTCCGATGTCTCCGAGCAGATTTCGACTGCGGGACTGGAAGCCTCCGGTACGGGAAATATGAAGCTTTCTCTGAATGGAGCGCTCACGGTTGGAACCTGGGACGGCGCGAACATTGAGATTGCCCAACATGTGGGAGAGGACAATATCTTCATCTTCGGTAACCGTACCGAAGATATTGCCGAGCTGCGGAAGAAGGGCTACAATCCGCGGTCGTACATGGAGAAGTCCGAGGATCTTCGTAATGTGCTTGAGGCGATCCGCGACAACGCCTTCGATCCTTCACAGCCCGATCTGTTCAAGGATCTCTACAACGATCTCACTGAGCACGGAGACTTTTACTTTTATCTGGCCGATTTCGAGTCGTATGTCGAATGCCAGTCCAAGGTGGCCGAACTTTATGCCGACGAATCGGCTTGGGCTGAAAAGGCCATTCTCAATGTTGCTCGCATGGGGTGGTTCTCGTCCGACCGCTCTATTCAGGACTATAGCGACGATATCTGGCATCTGGAAAGAACGCCGATCAAAGTGACCGGAGAAATGGACTAGTCGGTCCGGGGAGGAATACGTGAAGAGATCAAATCTAATGGTGGGGTTGCTGGGGATTCTGGTGGTGCTCTCCGTCGGAGCTGCCTTCAAGGCCGCGCAAACGGTGGTTATTCCGCTGATGATCGCCTGGTTGCTATCTTATGTTTGCGGACCGGTGGTCAACTATTTGGTTCGCAAAAAGATTCCACTGGGCGTAGCGGTTTTTGTGGTGCTTGTCCTCGTGTTGTTTGTCTGTTATCTGGGCGGGATCTTCCTGAGCGGGCGGATTCGCGCCGTGCTGGCAGAATCACCACGCTATCTGAATCAGTTAAACCTGATCTATCAGGACGCCATCTCGAACCTTAATCTTCCTCCGGATATCCTCACCGAAGTCGATTGGGTGCAAAAGTTGGGACCGAAGGTGGCCGCCATGTCGGGATCGCTCGCCGTATTCATGGCCAGCTTTGCCGGCAACCTTCTTCTTGTTCTCATCTTCCTCGTCTTCATGCTCGTTGGGAAACCCTATTTTAAATACAAGGTCGAACGGGCGTTTCCGGCAGACCAAGCCTCCCAATTTGCTCAAATCACGACCTCCATCTCAAAGCAGATCGGGCAATACCTTGTCGTAAAGGTGGCCATCAGCGGAACCACGGGTGTGTTGGTCTGGCTTGCGCTAACCCTGCTGAAGGTCGAGTTTGCCCTTACCTGGGGCGCACTGGCTTTCTTTCTCAACTTTATTCCAAGCATTGGGTCAATCCTCGCTTCGATCCCGCCTATCCTGCTGGCCATTGTGCAGTTCTATCCTTCTGCCTGGATGCCCGTGGTCACGGCAATCGTTTTGCTGTTGATTCAAATGGTCATGGGGAATGTGCTTGAACCGAAGATTATGGGCGAGAGCCTCAACCTTAGCCCAGTCGTCATCCTACTTTCACTCGTCTTTTTCGGGTGGCTCTGGGGAATTGTCGGGGCATTGCTTTCCGTTCCAATCGCGGCCACCATCAAAATTTTCTGCGAAAACATTGAAGGGCTTAAACCCATTAGTATCCTCATGGGCTCGGGGAAGGCCTGTATGAAAGAGATGCAAGCCGAATAGGGGAA
>JAUXGY010000251.1 GCA_030621805.1 Kiritimatiellales bacterium
GCCTATTTGTTGGAGCATCCGTTGCCGCGCAACCTGATTAACAAGGGGTTCTTGAACCAGACGGCGGTGGACGACGATCGGTTGTATCAGTCGATTCTGCTGGGTGTGGCGGGAACACCGATGCCGGCCCATGACCACCTCACGGATCAAACCATTCTGGATATCATCGCCTTCATCCGGGCCAACACCACTGAGGAATCTAAGTAATGAAACAAGATACCGCTGCAAAAATGATGATCATCTCATCCGTCCTTTTCTTTGGATTGGCGCTGACGATGGGCTTGTTGACCGCGCTTAAATTTATTGCACCGACCGTTGGGGAGATTGAATACCTGTCTCTTCCGCGTGTACGCATTCTGCACACCAACGTCAACCTGTATGGTTGGTTGCTACAAGCCAATATGGGGATCCTGTTTTGGATTCTTCCCCGTATTCTGCACACCAAGCTTTTTTCTGAAAAGCTGGGTGTGGTGATGGGTATCATCTACAACGCTACACTTCTTGGCGGGGCGGTTTGCATTCTCATGGGCAAGATCCAAAATGTGGAATATGGCGAGCTCCCGCTGGTCATCGACCTTCTGGTGGTACTCTGCTGGGTCATGTTTGCCATCAACGTGTTTGGAACGGTGGCCATTCGTAAGGTGAAATATCTCTACGTGTCGGTCTGGTACACACTCGGTGCCGTGATCTGGACGACTTTTGTCTACATCACTGGAAACCTGGTCACTGCGCTTCCGATGGTCACCGGCGTGAACCAAGCCAACCTGAGCTGGTTCTTTGTCCATAATGCGGTGGGACTGATCTTTACCCCGATGGGCGTGGCGATGGCCTACTATTTGATTCCGAAGCAACTCAACACGCCGATTTATTCACATAAACTCAGCATGATCGGTTTCTGGGTCATCTCCTTTGTTTACGTCTGGACGGGCGCGCATCACATGATCCATGGCCCGATTTCACACTGGCTCCAGACGGTATCCATCATCTTCTCGTTCAGTCTGATCATTCCGGTGATCGCGGTGATTACCAACTTTTTCGGAACCTTCGCCACAGCGCCCCGGAAGCTACGGATGGATGGCCCGATTCCCAAGCTGTTGATGATGGGGACGATCTACTACATCTTTACCTGCCTGCAAGGGCCTTTTCAGGCGATCCGTGCGGTGAACGAAATCACCAGCAAGACCGACTGGGTCGTGGGCCACGCCCACATGGCACTGTTTGGAGCCTTCTCCTACTATGCCATGGCAGGCATCTATTACATTGCGCCAAAGCTTACCGGGCGCGATCTTTACTCTAAAAAGATGGGCGACCTCCACTTCTGGATCATGACGCTATCGAGCATTCCATTCTTTGCCGTGCTCTGGATCTCGGGTGTCATCCAAGGCTTCGCCTGGTTGAATCCTGAAAACACGTTTGTGCAAACCCTCGCCGCACTTAAGCACGCGCACATTATGCGCCTGCTCACCGGGAGCGGAATTTTTGTGGCCTATGTCCTGTTCCTGTACAACGTATTGCAGACCTTCTTCGGAAAATATGCCGATGAAGCTGAAGCCGAAACCATTTCCGAGTAGGGGGATTCAATGAAAAAACCAGATGTTGAAAAAAGCCTGATTCTAACCGCGCTCTTTGCCTTCCTGATCTTTGCCGTGGGGGCCGTGATGACCACCATCGTTCCACCGATGGTCGATAAGACGCTTTGGGACGCCGGCGATCATGACGTGCATGAATATACCGAGCAGGAGCTGCGCGGCATTGCGATCTACAAGAGCCAAGGCTGCGTTTATTGCCATACCCAGCAGGTCCGAAAGCTTGCGTCCGACCAGCGCCGCTACGGATGGCGCCTCGTCGAAGCCCCCGCTTCCGAATCCTGGGAATACGTCAATGACAAAGACCACTTCCTCGGTACCAAGCGCACAGGTCCCGACCTCGCCCGTGTGGGCGGAAAATATTCCTCCGAATGGCACTGGGCGCACTTTAAGGATCCGCGCAACATGGGCGAAAAATTTGCGTCGCCCAACGGGGCCTACCAGTCCGCCTCCATCATGCCGTCGTTCAAATATTTGAGCGACGACGAGATCAAGGATCTCACCGCCTACATCCAAACGCTCGGCCGCAACCAGAACTGGCGCAAGGATGCCGATGAAAATCCGTTGAACGACTACGAACAATAGCCCCTGCGAGGAACCCACCATGAGCGAAAATAAAAACGATGACATGCTCGAAACCACCACCGAGATCAAGCAAGGCCACGCCGGCATCGGTAAGTTTAACATTGCCGTTCAGATTGTCCTGACTATCGTCTGCATCGTCTATCTCATTCTTCACTTCAAACCCTGAGCCATTTTTGAGTTTTGATTTCCGAGTTTTGATTTGTAGAACTCTGGCGGCGTTGGCCTTTGTTGAGAAAAGCTGTCGCTCCGCATAAGCGGAGTCCGCAACTGCGGACAGACCCGAAAATCAAAATTCAGAGTTCTAAAATCAAAAATGCCCAACTCAAAATACACCCCGCGCCGCCGCGTCATTCAGGCCATCTCCGTGTTGTTCCTGCTGAGCATCCCTTTGCGGTTCGTCTGCTTTGATCTTGAAAACGAAATCCTGCGCATCTTCGGCAAGGACTTTGGCTTGGCCACCATGTTCTACCCGCTCTTTGCGATCGTTGGCCTGTTGCTCTATGTTCTCTACCTTTCCATGAAAAAAGGGCGTATCTTCTGCTCCCACATGTGCCCCATGCACATGTTCCTTGAAACCGTCAACAGCCCTAAATCCAAGGCCTCCGAAACCCGCCCGATTAAGGTTTGGCTGTGGGCGACGTTTTGGTCCGTTTTTCTCACCGAGGTTATCCTGTCGTTTTTTCAACCCTTGGGAAATCAACTCCGACTAATCTCCTCAGGAAACATGCCCATCATCGGCATTGGTGCTGCATTGATTGCCGGGTTCATGGGGCTCTTTGTTCATTATCAAGAGCACTTCTGCAAGAAAGGTTGCCCCTATGCCCTGATCCAAATGCTGCTTCAGTCCGACCGTACCCGCACGATGAAGTTCGCCAATCCGGAAAAGACCTGCACCAACTGTCGAGGGTGCGACGACATCTGCCCCTTTAACCTGCGAACCCGTTTCGAAAGTAAAAGCACCGACTGCTCCAACTGCAACCTCTGTGCCGAGGCCTGCGCCGATGAACTAGGCCCGGAAAACACCCTCTTCCATCTCACTGATCCATGACGGGATATTTTAGACGAGATCAACGGAATTCATTGGATTTGGCAGGTTTTGCCCATCGCTTTCCGTTATTTTTAGGCTCTACGTAGAATTTTATGGAGGCAAGCGGGTTTGCCGCTCACAGACAGCACCACTAATTTGCAACGAATGAAGGAGGAGGCTTTCGGAGGTCTTTTTTTAGGTTTTGGAGGGGCGATCTGGATTCCCAAGATTTTTATGTTGAAACCTGTCACAAAAACCCCCAGATTTTTACTCATAAAGCGGTGTCTAGATAGGAAGGAGAGCTCCTCCCTCTTTCGCCATTGTTTTTTAGAGCATCCAATTTGGAGAGATGTCTGAGTGGTTTAAGGTACCGGTCTTGAAAACCGGAGAGGCGCAAGCTTCCGGGGGTTCGAATCCCTCTCTCTCCGCCACCTTTTTATTTTCCTAGAAAAATACCGCGGCCGGTTGGCGGATTCATACTCGGTCCATCCACCCGGAGTGATTGTGGCCGATCCTTACAGCGATTAGGACGATCCGATTTAACCCTTGCACAAGCATCTATCTGGAGTACGATTTTGGTATGAGCGATATTCGGGTCATGAAGAGGGAAGGTACTGCGAGGCAAGTC
>JAUXGY010000364.1 GCA_030621805.1 Kiritimatiellales bacterium
GCTGGCGCTTGACGAGGCGGTGTGCGGCGGGCTGGAGCTCGGCGTATTGTGTGGAGGAGTAGGGTGCCGGTCCGGAGATGATCAGCGGGGTACGCGCTTCGTCGATGAGGATCGAGTCGATTTCATCGACGATGGCAAAGTTGTGGCCCTTCTGCTGCACCATGTCTTCGGGGCGGTAGGCCATGTTGTCGCGCAGGTAGTCAAATCCGAATTCGGAGTTGGTGCCGTAGGTGATATCGCACAAGTACATTTCACGACGTTCGGGAGGCGGTTGCATGTTTTTAAGGCAGCCGACGGTGAGGCCGAGCCATTTGTATAGGTGGCCCATCCATTCGGAGTCGCGCCGGGAGTGGTAGTCGGAGGTGGTGACAACGTGCGCACCATTGCCTGTCAAGGCGTTGAGGTAAACCGGCAGGGTTGCAACGAGGGTTTTGCCTTCGCCCGTCGCCATCTCGGCAATCATGCCCTTATGGATGGCAAGGCCACCAATGAGCTGGACATCAAAGTGTACCATTTCCCAAGGGGTTGGATGGCCGCAGACGTCCACTTCCGTTCCGCAGAGGCGCCGTGCGGCATTTTTGACCACCGCAAAGGCTTCGCATTCGATCTCTTCGAGTGTTTCCCCTTTTTTGAGGCGAGCACGAAATTCACCAGTTTTGGCCTTCAACTGTTCATCGGTCAGTGTTTTGTATTCCTCGTCGAACCCATTGATGCACGCCACCAGTGGCAGCATCTTTTTCAGGTCGCGCTCGTTCTTGGAGCCGAGGATCTTCTTTATAATAAAATTCATGGGTTTTCCGGGGTTGAAAATGAGCGGGGAACCTACTCTATTTCCACCTCTCCCTCAAGCAGGGATTGCGACGCCTTTGACCCGTTTTCGGGAAGTATTTTAACCCATTGGAAAAACTTGAGTCAGGGGTGCCGGTGCCGCTAGCATGTCGCGACATGGGCATGACTGATCCAACTCCGGTACCGTTGAGCATCTTTGGGGTTCCGTTTCATAACGTGACGTTCGAGGAGGCCGTTGATTGGATGGTTGCGCGCGTACGCGACGGCCGTCCGGTCAACGTGGCTACGGCCAACCTCGATTTCATCACGCAGGCGTGGCGCGACCCCGAGGTGCAGCGGTTGCTGATCGATGCCGACCTCGTGCTGGCCGACGGTTTTCCGATTGTAAAACTCGCACCATTTTTCGGCCCGCCGCTCAAGGAGCGGGTAACGGGTAGCGATCTCACCCCGATGTTGGCCGAGCGGTCCGCCACGGAGGGCCTCCGTATCTATGGGCTGGGCTCGGTCGACGGAGTGGCGAAAAAGGCCATGGAACTCCTGAAGGCTCGCCATCCAAAACTGAAAGTGGCGGGATTCTATTCGCCGCCATTCGCTCCCTTGCTGGAGATGGATCACCGTTCCATTCTCCAACGGTTGGAGCGTGCCCGTCCGGATATTCTATTTGTTGCTCTGGGTGTGCCGAAGCAGGATAAATTTATCAGTATGCATGTGCTCGGCTGGAATGTGCCGGTTTCGATTGGCGTGGGGGGCTCGCTTGACTTTATCACGGGCAAGCAAAAACGCGCACCGGTCTGGTTGCAGTCTCTGTATCTAGAATGGTTCTGGCGTATGTGTTTCGATCCCAAACGTCTATTTACCCGCTACATCGCCAATATTCGGTTCCTTTTTTCGGCCAGTCGGCAGATGTGGCGGATTCATCGCATGCCCGACAAGCCCGTCACCTTCGAGTCCCTGGAAGAAGCCGATCGGGAGGCGCTCGAATCCCTCGGTGCTGTGGTGGAGCCGTTCCATGCCTTGGATTCCGAGGAGACCGCCCGTACATTCCTGACCGATTTAGGGGCGGTCGCCACGCAGAGCATCATTCTCGATCTTCACCTGGTTCCGTGGTTGGACAGTCTAGAGTTGGGGGCTTTGTTGGAGTTGAACAAGCACTGTCGAACCAACGAGAAGCGCCTGATTCTCTATGCGCCGCGCCCCAAGGTGCGCCGCCTCCTCGAAACCTGCCGGTTGATCGACTATTTCGACACGGCCACCCGTATGGACGAATTGACCGCCATCCTTCAAACCCTCGGTGAGCATTGCACCGGCGGAACGGCTTATAAAGACGGATTGCTCACACTGGAACTGCCCATGGAGCTTACGGCGGCAACGTTGCCGGGTTTTGAAAAACAGGCCCGGTTTATCCACCACGAGCTAAAGGAGCAGGGGATGCTCAAGAACATTTTGGTCGACGCCGCCCAGCTCGACTTTATCGACAGCTCTGGACTTGGCTTTCTCATCGCCCTTAAGAAAACCACGCAGGACGAAGGCGTATCAATGTCCGTCGAAAACCTCCCGTCCAAACCGCGCCGCACCTTCGAGATTGCCCGCGTCGACAAGGTGCTCCTGCACAAATAGGAAGCACTCATAGAGGGATGAAACGAGGACGGAAAATGACCTCTGCCGATAGCGCCAGTGCAATAGGGATCACTCTTCCAGCCCGTTTTCGCGAATGATGCGGGTGTAGCGGGCGGCGCTGGGGCGCGGGGTTCTTTTGAGCTGCGGGTCGGCGTAGTCGACGGCGACGAGGCCAAACTTTTG
>JAUXGY010000449.1 GCA_030621805.1 Kiritimatiellales bacterium
CTGATGCTGGTTCCGCTGGCCGTATTCTTCTACCTGCGACTCGGGATCATCCGCGACACGCTATGGGCCATGGCGCGTATGACGGTGCAGTTGCTCCTCGTCGGGCTATACCTCAAATATATTTTCCAGCTCAACAACCCGCTCGTAAGCCTACTCTGGGTGACCGTGATGTTGGTGGTTGCAAACATCAGCATCCTCAACAAGGCGGGGTTGAAGCGCGGACTATTTTTCTGGCGCTCTCTCATCGGCGTGGCCGGAAGCACGTTATTTGTTAGCGGTTGGTTTATTCTCGTCGCCATCCGCCCCGATCCGATTTATGACGCGCGCTATCTCGTACCGATCACCGGAATGATTCTCGGAAACTGCCTGCGCAGCAATGTGCTGAGCCTCGAACGTTTCTATAGTGGAATTCGGCGCAACGAAAACGAGTTCGTGACCTATCTCCTGCTCGGCGCCACCCTGCGAGAGGCCGTCCGTCCCTATCTACGCGATGCTATCAAGGCGGCGGTCAATCCCTCCATCGCCACGATGGCCACCATGGGCATTGTCTCCCTGCCCGGTATGATGACCGGCCAGATTCTCGGCGGTGCCATGCCGATCATCGCCATTAAATACCAGATTGGAATCATGATCTGCATCTTCACTGCCATGGTCGTCGCCGCGCTGGCCAACATCCTGCTCAGCCTTTCCGTCGCCTTCGACGACCACCAACGATTGCGATCCGAAATTTTTTCCGACAATAAATAAATACTTGGATCGTTTCACAATGAACAGGAGGCAAACCATGAACCGAAATACAACGATTGCAACCATTGCCCTATCCGTGCTCGTCGGAATCGGCGGGGTGTCCTTCGCCATCAAGGCGACCAACCAGAAAAAGAATATCGAAAATGAAAACCTTGCCTTGCGTCAGCAACTGGCTGGGTTACAAAATCAACCCACACTACCCGATCCCGAAAAGATCACCGAAGTTCCTGCCACAAGCACAAACGCCATTGTGGCGTTGAACGTGCCAGCAAGCAAAACCCCGGAAGCCACCACACCCGAAGCCACGGAACGCCCGCAGCGTGAAAGCTTCGAAGACCGTATGGCGCGAATGAAGGAAGAAGACCCCGAGGGCTACGCCGAGCGGATCAAACGCCGCGAGGAATTTCAGGAAAAGATGAAATATAATCTGGCCGAACGCACCGCCACTTTCATGGATCTCGATACTTCGAGCATGAATGAGAAAGAACTCGCGGCACACGAACAACTCGTCGGGCGCATGGGTACCATCTGGGATCTCATGGAGCAAATGCAGAATCCAGAGGAAATGAACCGCGAAGCCATGGGCGAACTTTTTCGCGAAGCCCGGGAAGTCCGCCCCCTCATGGAACAGGAACGCGCCACCATGTTCAGGTTGCTAGGCGAAGACCTTGGCTATACCGGACAAGATTCCAAGGACTTCGCGAGCCATATTGACCGCATCATTTCATCCACTTCCCTCCGGATGCCTGGCGGTGGACGAGGAAGCCGAGGGCATTAATCGCAACTTCGGATAAACTTTACGGGGCAGACTTTCGAGTCTGCCCTTTTCTTTTTCCTTCTGAGGAATCAGCAACTCTGCCCATTACGAGTTTGCAATCCCAGCCGCCTTTGGCAAAATCCGGCCTTCATTTTAAACCCAAGGAACATCATGCCCAAAACATACAAGATTGCCCTGCTGCCGGGCGACGGAATCGGCCCGGAAGTGATTGCGGAATCCGTCAAAGTGCTCGATGCCGTTGCGGAAAAAAGCGGCTTTGCGCTGGAGTACACCGAACAAAACGCGGGCGGCGCGGCGATCGATGCGCACAACGACCCGATGCCCGACTCGGTGATTGAAACCTGCAAGGCGTCCGACGCCGTGTTGCTCGGTGCCGTTGGCTGCCCGAAGTGGGACCACCTCACCGGCGCA
>JAUXGY010000461.1 GCA_030621805.1 Kiritimatiellales bacterium
GCGGCCGTCGCGCGTTGCTAATCAACGGCCGCAAAACGATCTTGACCAATAACGCCATGCGTTATACCCTGAGGTCGAAATGATAGAGAACTTCAAGTGCAAGGAGACCGAGAAAATATTTTTCCGGACATTTTCAAAGAAGATCCCAACCAATCTCCAGCAGACGGCTTTTCGAAAACTCCGCATGCTGAATCGGAGTTCAACCCTTGATGATCTCCGGATTCCTCCTGCAAACCGACTTGAAGCGTTATCCGGGAACAGAAAAGGGCAACATAGTATTCGGATAAACCAGCAATGGCGAATCTGTTTCAAATGGAAGGACGGCAACGCATACGGGGTTGAAATTGTTGATTACCATTGAGGTGAAAAGATGAAAAAAATAAAGCCAGTACATCCGGGAGAGATTCTGAACGAAGAATTTCTAAAACCAATGGATATCAGCCAGAACAAGCTAGGTAGGGATCTCGGAGTCTCCCCTCGCCGAATCAATGAAATTGTCCATGGAAAGAGAAGCGTAACAGCAGATACCGCATTACGCCTATCCACCTATTTTGGAAATTCCGCATCGTTTTGGCTTGGACTCCAAATGGATTATGATCTCGATATGGCCGAGGATACCCTCTCTCTTAGAATCCATAAGGAAGTCCAGCAATTAGCGGTTGCATAAAAACCGGTGAACCCGTCCACGGAATGAAGGCAGAGTTTATGCGCTCCGCTACTCATGTTTAACATTATATCTATTTAAAAAAATGAACAACGACATCATCACACCGGACAAAGAATTCGAGCAAAAACTGCGGCCCGCGCGCTTCGTCGATTTTGTGGGGCAGGACAAGATCCGTGAGCGACTGGAGCTTTTTGTACAAGCGGCCCGCGAACGCAACGACGTACTCGACCACGTGCTACTCTCCGGCCCTCCCGGCCTTGGGAAAACCACGCTCTCCTACATTCTCGCCGATTCGATGGATGCCAACATTAAGTGCACCTCCGGCCCCGTGATCGACAAACCCGGCGATCTCGCCGGACTCCTCACCAGCCTTGAGCGTGGCGACGTGCTCTTTATCGACGAGATTCACCGCATGCAGCGCTCCGTCGAGGAATATCTCTACTCAGCGATGGAAGACTTTGTGATCGACATTGTGATCGACCAAGGGCCCAACGCGCGCTCTGTGCGGCTCAACATCCAGCCCTTCACACTCATTGGCGCAACGACCCGCGCTGGGATGCTCTCCGCCCCGATGCGCTCGCGCTTCGGACTCGTCAACCGGCTCGACTACTACGACGCCGCCACGCTCAAAACCATCATCAAGCGTTCCGCTAAAATCCTAAATGTGGAACTTGAGGAAGGCGGAGCCATGGAGATCGCCTCGCGCTCGCGCGGCACTCCACGTATTGCCAACAACCTATTGCGCCGCGCACGCGACTATGCTCAGGTCAAGGCCGACAACATCATCACCCGCGAACTTGCCGACCAAGCCCTCACCCTGCTCGACATTGATGGCGATGGACTCGAAGAGATGGATAAGCGCATCCTGTCCTGCATTATTGAAAAATTTAATGGTGGGCCCGTTGGCCTCGGCTCCATGTCCGTCTCCGTTGGCGAAGAGGCCGACACCATCGAGGAAGTCTACGAACCCTACCTCATTCAGGAAGGCTATCTTCAGCGCACCGCCCAAGGACGCATCGCCACCCAGCGAGCCTACGAAAAGTTTGGGTTGGTTCCGCCAAAGAAATAGCCGCGACGTCTATCGATTCTTTGCCATGAGAATATCCACCTCGGTCATAATCGCATTCATGCTCGTGAGTTGAGCGAGCTTCATCAGAAGCTTTTTTTTATCGAACAAG